>JALRDA010000021.1 GCA_023257145.1 Candidatus Saccharimonadia bacterium
TAGTAGCAAACCTAAAACGTATCATTATTTACTCGCATTCTGTAAAAAAGTGAAAGGTTCCATTTTGGCAGTCACGAACGCGTGACGCCTAATCTCATATGTTGTTATAGATGATTTACCGACATTAGTCAAAGATAAGCACCATGGCATTCCACTTCAATACTGTATAATCGTTAGAATGTACATTATTCTTAAAACGCTTCATTACGCTAAAAACTTGTGGCCATACTATTTTGGTGTCACGATCACGTCGATCTTTGTCGCACTCACTGGTGTTGCGATACCGTTTGTTTTATCAGCGGCAACTAACCTGATGGTTGATGTCGTAAAGGGTGGACAGGCTGATGTTAGCGGTGCATTATGGCTAGCTGTCGCGCTCTTTGGGTTTGATATTGCTAACACACTGATACGCAACTACGGCGGGTATTTGGGTGATGTGATGAGTGTGAAGTTAAAAGCGCAGCTTTCGACGCGATACTACGAGCACCTACTGCAACTACCGCAAAGTTACTATGACGGTGAATTAACTGGAACAATTATTAACCGATTGAACCGTGCAATTACTGAAGTTTCGAACTTCCTGAACATGTTTGCGAATAACTTTTTCCAGATGCTGCTGACGACACTTATTACTGTTGTGATCGTCTGGTTTTATAGCTGGGAACTGTCAATGTTGATAATTGTTATTTATCCACTATTCTTGTGGTTGACAGCGCTTACTAGTAAAAAATGGCAAAAACTACAGACAGCAAAAAATCACGAAACGGATGTGGCTAGTGGACGATTTGCCGAGGTAGTGACGCAAATTAAAGTCGTTAAAAGCTATGTTCAGGAAAAATTGGAACATCGTCACTTCCGCAAGCGGTTTCATAAAACCGTCGTATTAACGCGTGAGCAATCTAAGTATTGGCACACGATGGACGTCGTACGCGGGGCTGTATTGTCGATTATTTTCTTTTTGATCTTTGCGTTTATTTTTGTGCAAACAGTAAATAAACAGTTTACTATTGGCGAAATGGTCCTACTGATCACATTGATTAATGCGCTGCGAATTCCACTATTTAGTATGAGCTTTATCGTCGACCAATTTCAGCGGGCTATTACGGGTAGTAAAGATTATGTCGTTGCAATGGAATTGGCACCAGAGATACATGACAAGCCGCAGGCGCATAATTTAGAAGTGACCGAGGGCAAGGTACGGTACGAGAATGTGCAGTTTGGGTACGAAGATAATCACTCAGTTTTAAAAGATATTTCATTTACGATCGAGCCAGGTGAGAAAGTTGCACTTGTTGGTGAAAGTGGTGAGGGCAAGACGACACTATCGAACTTATTGATGCGACTATACGAACCGCAGACCGGTGTGATAACGATTGACGGATCGAATGTCAATGCGGTGACACAAAAAAGTCTTCGCTCACAGATTGCAACTGTTTTTCAGGATCCGGCGTTATTTAGCGGAACTATTCGTGAAAACATCGCCTATGCACATCCGCGCGCATCCCACGAGCAGATCGTCAAGGCAGCAAAGGCGGCAAACGCCCATGCATTTATTGAAAAACTGGAACACGGTTATGATAGTGAGATTGGTGAACGCGGCATTAAACTGTCGGGTGGTCAAAAGCAACGCATTGCGATTGCGCGGGCAATCCTCAAAGATGCACCGATTTTAATTCTAGACGAAGCAACGAGTAGTCTAGATAGCCGCGCCGAGCATCTTGTCCAAGAGGCGTTGGATCGTTTGATGCATGGTCGATCGACGCTTATTATCGCTCATCGACTAAGTACAATTGCACACGTCGATAAAATTGTGACGATAAAAAACGGTATGGTTGATGAAATGGGTGAGCCAGCTGAATTAGCAAAGACTGATGGCATCTACGCGCAGCTATTACAACTACAGCTAGGCACTACTGAAGCTGCCAAGAAGAAGCTGAAAACATTTGATATTTCTGCAGAATAGAACCGTCCATCCAGATTGAGTCAGTAGCCTATTCCGTGTATAATAAAGAGCAATTACACATAGAGATAGGGGAGTCTTGTTAATTATGGCCACGACAAATAGTCAGCGAATTGGTATATGGGTTATTGCAGGTGTTTTATTAGTAGGTACGTTAGGGAGTTTCATCGCGATGATGCTTGCACCGGCAAACCAGCAGATCGACGCCGCAGAACAGCAAAAGCAACTAGCCGCATATCAGGAACAGCAAAAAGCAGCCGCTGAGGAGCGTGCTAAAACCGTCGAGCCACTTGATGGCTATGCGGCAGCGCCATTTGACGGTGCGGCTGTAAAAGAGTTGCAGAAAGAGGTGCTTGTTGAGGGGAGCGGCGACGTCGTTAAAGAATCTGACACGATCAACGTTAGTTATTTCGGCTGGTTGGCCGATGGTCGCATTTTTGATAGCTCAAAAGTAAAAGGCACTAATACGCCAATCGATCTACCACTTACCGGCGTTATTGCTGGCTGGACAGAAGGCTTGAAAGATCAAAAGGTTGGCTCGACCATCAAGTTAACGATTCCAGCCGAAAAAGCATACGGCGCACAAGCATCGGGTATCATTCCTGCCAACGCACCATTGACGTTCATCGTCACTATCAACAGTATCGGAAAGGCAACGAGCTAGTCGTATGGAAGAGATTGTTCACGACGTCGTAATGGTTGGTGCAGGCCCAAGTGCTTTGGCGGCCGCCATTTACACTACTCGCGAAAATGTCGAAACGGTATTGTATGAAAAAGGAGTAATCGGTGGGCTTGCAGCAATCACCGATAAAGTCGACAATTACCCAGGTTTTCCTGATGGGATTGAGGGGCTGACTTTAGCCGGTCACTTAGAAAAACAGGCCGAGCGATTCGGTGCGAAAATCGAATTCGGCGATGTGTCTGCTATTCGCGACGAAGGTGATATTAAGATTGTAACTGTCGACGGTGCTGACGTGAAAGCAAAGACCGTGCTGATCGCAACGGGCAGTGATTACAACAAAATCGGTGTTCCAGGCGAGCAAGAGTATTATGGTCGCGGTGTGCACTATTGTGCGACGTGCGACGGCGCTTTTTACCGCGAAAAGAAACTCGTTGTTATTGGTGGCGGAAACTCTGCCGTACAAGAGGCGCTATTCCTGACTCGATTTACTACACACATTGATTTATTGGTGCGCAGTACGATTAAAGCTAGTGAAGTGCTGCAGCATGAACTGCAAAAATTTGTCGATGAAGGTAAAATTACTATTCACTTGAATACGACGACCGAAGAGATAATCGCTGTCGACAACAAAGTTACGACAGTCAAAGCCATCAAAGACGGTGAGTCAATTGATATTGCAACCGACGGCGTCTTTGTGTTCGTCGGCCTAAAGCCAAATACCGCTTTCCTTAAAGATAGTAGTATCGAGCTTGATGAACAGGGGCTTATCAAAACGGATGTACACTTGTCGACAACGATGCCTGGTGTCTTCGCGAGTGGTGATGTGCGAAGCGGCGCGACGATGCAGATCGCTAGTGCGGTTGGTGAAGGCGCGACAGCAGCTCTATCGATTCGTGAATATTTGGACGGTCTAAAAGTTATTTAGTCGAGTAGGCTTTGATGCCTTTTAAAATGCTGGCGGGGTAATCCGATACAACTCCGTCAACGCCACGGTCGCCCAGCTGCTTTGCGCCATCTGGGCGATTAACCGTATAGGCATAGCTAAACAAGCCGGTTTTTTGCGCAATCATAATGGCAAAATCATTCACGTACAAGCGATGAAAGCCGACGCCATCGAGGTTTAATCGTCTCGCATAGGCAATGAAAATGAATGGATTGCGTTTATGTAGAAGCCATAGGTTGGCTTCGGCACTTTCTTTGCGGATTGCTGCAAGGTCTTTTGGTGAGAATGCCGAGAATACGAATAAGTCCCAGTCGCTTTTACGCTTTATGAACTTCTTTTTAAGAAGTGAAATAATCGGACCGGCCATATTTCGCTGCTTTAGTTCGATATTTAAAAGTATCTCACCGTAAAATTCATCCAGCACTTCCTCAAGTGACACGATCGGGTTGGGGCTATCGGCCGTTGCCTCTCGTAGCCTTTCGTACGTTGTGCTTGCGACGAAAACACGTTTTTTGTGTGTACGTAAAAGGCTACTATCGTGAATCAGAACGGGAACATTGTCGCAGGTCATTCTGATATCAAATTCAAGCATATCGGCACCGGCATCGACGCCAGCACGCAGAGCTTCAAGAGAGTTTTCTGGTGCAATACCAGCAGCTCCGCGATGACCAATGACTAACATAATTACTCGTTAGTATAACAAATTTGATACAATAGTAACAGTAAATAACGGAGACACATGATGGCTGATTTTAACCAAATCCTTACACCTGGCGATGTCGACGACGGCGTGGTTAACGTCGTTGTAGAAATCCCAGAAGGAAGCTCACACAAAATTGAATGGAACCGCGAGTTGGGCGTGATGCAACTTGATCGCGTTGATCCTGCGATCTTTGCCAAGCCGACAAATTATGGCTTCGTTCCTCAGACGCTTGATGAAGACGGTGATGAGTTGGACGCATTGATTATCACTGATGCGCCACTTGCGACAGGTGTATATCTAAAGGCGCGTGTCATTGGTGTTATGAAGTTTGTTGACGACGGCGAAGTTGATGACAAGATTGTTGTCGTGCCAGAAGACGATCGAAATACAGGCAATGCAATTACATCGCTTGCTGACCTTCCAAAGCAAAAGGTTGCTCAGATTGAACACCACTTCACTCACTATAAGGACCTGAAAAAACCTGGAAGTACAGTTGTTGAAAGCTGGGGTGATGTTGATGAGGCAAAAGCTGTTATTCACGAATCTATCGAACGTTGGAATCAAAAATAATTCGACAACCCTAAGAAATAACCAGTCTACACGACTGGTTATTTCTTTTTACGAGCGGCTTTTTCGCGAATAATTGCCGCAGCGCCAGACAAACTTTCGATGATACCTAATTGTCGTAGGTGTGCGCGTAACTTGTTGCGTGCATGTGTTGTCGTGACAAGCTCCTGCCATGCTTGTTTTGGCTGTGACATTTTACGTGTGACAACCTCAACGACGTCACCATTTTGCAATGGTTTATCAAATGCATGAATATTCCCATTCACGCGGAAGCTGTATGCGTGTTTGCCAATGTCACTGTGGACGAGGTAGGCAAAGTCGAGCGGTAGCGCACCTTCGGGAAGGTTATATAAATCGCCTTTTGGTGAATATACAAAGATACGATTACCGAATAGGTCAATGTTCAGCTGATCCTGTGAGATTTCTTCGTTGTCGCGCAGACGCTGGGCAACTTCTTGCATCTGAGTGATCCATTGTAGTTGTGCTGGTAGGGTTGCTGATTGTCCTTTGCGCTTTGAATAATCTTTATTAGATTTTTGTTCGTGATAGTGGAAGCTAGCTGCTAAACCACGCTCGGCATACTCATGCATTTCGAAGGTGCGAATTTGAAACTCAACAATTTGCTTGCTAGGGGTAATGACTGTCGTGTGTAGACTTTGATAGCCATTAGGCTTTGGAATGGCAATGTAATCTTTGATGCGACTGATCATTGGTTGGTACATGCTATGAAGAATGCCAAGTGTTCGATAGCAATCTTCTTTATTCTCAACGATGACACGCAGCGCCATCAAGTCGTAGATATCGTCGATATTATTATCAACCTTTAACATTTTTCGATGTAAGCTATAGATGCTTTTGACGCGACCGTTAACGACATAATTGATGGTATGTTTTGCTAGTTCTGATTCTACTTCGCTACGAACGATGCCTAATTTTCGAGTACTTTTGCCTAGACGCTTTTGCATGAGGTTTTTTAGACGATTAAATTCGCTTGGGTCAAGGTAGCTGAATGCGAGTTCTTCGATTTGCATGCGAACACGACCCATACCTAACCGATCAGCCATTGGCGCAAAAACCTCTAAGCTTTCACGGGCAATTTTCTTTTGCTTTTCCGGGCTCATGTGCTGCAGTGTCGACATATTATGCAGGCGGTCGGCTAATTTAATGATGATAACGCGCACATCCTGTCCGACGGCAATCAATAATTTGGATAAATTGTCTTTGGTCTGCGGCAGATAATTTGTGAGGTCCTGCATGCCAGCGCGAGCCTGCGAGACTTTTGTGACGCCATCAACTAAGAATGCAACATCACGGCCGAACAGGTTTTCAATTTCATGAAGCGTCGCAGTGGTATCCTCGACTGTATCGTGGAGTACGCCCGCAAGAACTGTATCGATATCCATACCCCAGTCGATCAGGGTGTCGGCGACGTGTAAGGGGTGAATAATATAGGGCTCGCCGCTTTTGCGTTTTTGTCCAATGTGGGCTTTGGTGGCAAAATCAATCGCATGCTCTAATTCGAGTAGCTGATTTTCCTCGTAGTGAGGTTTTGCGTGTTCCAATAATTCACGTTTTTTCATCTAGGTATAGTATAAAACACTGGTGGGAAATAAAAAACCACTCAATTGAGTGGTTAATTAGTGTGGGTGCATTAGAATCGCACCCACACTAATGTCAGATATCGCCTTCTAGTCTTTTAAGTTGGGCGGTGAGGTCTAGCTCAGAAAAATACGGGCTTACTACTAGATCGTCGTAAACTACATTTGGCCCTAGGCTCCAGTCGTGCGTTCCTGGAACTCCTTTGGCCAGTGTGAAGCACTGGTATTCGTCATGCTTGCTGATGTCGCCGCCAGAGAAGTCGATGATGACACTGGTAGCTTCATCATCATTTGTAAGGACAGCACTAACAGTTGCTTCTCGCCGTATGCCGCTGACTTTGATGAAGAAGACTGGTCGCGTATTAACACCTGAATCCGATAAACCGAGTATCGCGGCTCCGGCACGAGATAGGGAGGCAGCGACGGCGATTTTAAATGCGACCCCATCCATAAGCTCAATATGAGCAGCAGTTCTTAGTGCTGGATTTTCCATTATTGTCCTAATTTTCAAAGGAGTACTGACAAATAAATAATAATACTAAAAAGTACATTTGTCAATATTTTGCAGAGAATGGGGCGGCGGTATATACTGTTGTTAATGCTAAAGCTTATTTAAAGGAGCGGGATATACAATGAGTCAAGTAAAAGTCGCAATTAACGGGTTTGGCCGTATTGGTCGAAATGCCTTCAAGATTGCATTTGAACGTAGTGATATCGAAATCGTTGCTATCAATGATTTGACAGACACAAAAACATTAGCACATCTACTTAAGCACGATTCGTCATATGGGACGTATCAACACGAAGTGGGTCATGATGATACTGGTATCATCGTCAACGGCAAGCATATCGCGGTCCTAGCGGTTATGGATCCAGCGCAGTTGCCATGGCGCGACCACGGCGTCGATGTGGTCATCGAAAGTACGGGTTTCTTTGTTGATCCTGCAAAGGCGCGTGCGCACATCGATGGCGGCGGTGCAAAGAAAGTTGTTCTATCGGCACCTGCAAAGGGTGATGGTGCAGACACCATCGTTTTGGGTGTGAACGAAGACAAGATCGAAGGTTCAACTGATGTTATTAGTAATGCTAGTTGTACGACAAACTGTATTACGCCGGTGATGGCAGTGCTGGAAAGTCACTTTGGCATTGAAAAAGCCATGATGACAACCGTTCATAGCTACACTGCAAGCCAGAAACTACAAGACGCGCCAGCGAAGGATCTTCGTGAAGCACGTGCAGCCGCAGAAAATATCGTCCCAACAACAACTGGTGCAAGTATTGCCGCTGCACAGGCATTACCAGCACTAAAGGGCGTGTTCGGCGGTCTTAGTGTACGCGTACCAACCCCAGTTGTCAGTATGAGTGACTTTTCTGTTGTCCTGAAGCGCGATACAACTATTGAAGAGATTAACAATGTTTTCCGCGAGGCGGCAAAGCAGCCATTTTACCAAGGTATTTTGGATGTAACCGAGGAAGAGCTTGTCAGTAGTGACTTTAAAGGCAATAGCCACAGTTCAATTGTCGATCTGCCTCTGACAAATGTTGTTGGCGGAAACCTTATTAAAGTTGTTGCATGGTACGACAATGAGTGGGGTTACAGCAATCGACTTGTCGAGCTAGTTGCTGATGCCGGCCGTGCGCTAAGCGCAAACTAGTATAAGCGAATCGCCAGGGAGACCTGGCGATTTTAGTACACATAGTGATGGTGGTAGAATGATGACGATAGAATTGGCTTATGGCTCGTTGAATTTAGATCCTATACCGCTTATACTAAGATTATGAAAATATATCTAGGCGCGGATCATCAAGGATTCGCTATGAAAGAATCTGTACGTGCATATTTACAAAAACGCGGGTATGACATCGACGATGTCAGTGGCAACGAATTGCACCCAGACGATGACTTTCCAGAGTTTGCGCATGCGGTCGCTCATAAAGTTCTTGAGGATCAATCGGGTGAAGGGCGTGGCATTTTAATATGTGGAGGTGGTCAAGGTATGTCCATGGCGGCAAATCGCTTCCGTGGTATTCGTGCGAGTGTTATTTGGGATGCGTATGAGGCAAAAATGACTCGCAATGATAATGATAGCAATGTGCTTTGTCTGCCCTCGCGCGTACTTGCAAATGATGAGGCGGAATGGAAAGACATCATCGATACTTGGTTAACGACACCGTTTGCTGATGCTGCCAGGTATAAGCGACGTAATGCGCAGATTGATGAGGTGTCATAGTGAGTGTTGTTGCGCCAACAGTGACCGCTGAATCAGCAGATGACTACAAGCTACAGATTGAGCGAATTCATACGTTCGCCGATAGGGTGCATATCGATATCACGGATGGTGAATTCGCCCCGACATTTACTGTCGGTGAAGCGCAGATATGGTGGCCTCAGGACTGGACGGTCGATATCCATGCAATGGTCGCTCGACCTGCTGATCACGTCGAGGCACTGATTAGCCTAAAGCCAAACATGATTATTTTCCATGTCGAAACCGACGAAGATATTGTTCCGATTTTGAAACAAGTGAAAAAGTTTGATATCAAAGCCGGGATTGCTCTCCTAAAATCGACCGTTCCAAGTACAGTCGCCGCGGCTATCGAGGTTGCGGATCACGTGATGATCTTTAGCGGTGACCTTGGACGACAGGGTGGTACGGCAAGTCTTATGCAGCTCGAAAAAGTCCGTCTGATCAAAGCAATCCGTCAAGACGTCGAAATTGGCTGGGATGGTGGCGTAACGGTCGAGAACGCATTCGGTCTATCGCAAGGTGGCGTTGACGTCTTGAATGTTGGGAGTACAATCGCATCCTCAGATGATCCGAAAAACACTTATGCTACACTGGTAAGTGAAATCAATAAACATGGGGTTATTTAATGGTGAGTGGGCAATTAACGATACCGCAACTAGAAAAAAAGGCGAATGAAGTTCGTCAGGATATCATACGTATGCTAGAAGCGGCAGGCAGTGGGCACAGTGCGGGTCCACTCGGCTTGGCCGACATTGTAACGGCATTATATTTTAATATTATGAACATCGATCCTGCAAAGCCTGAATGGTCCGAGCGCGATGTATTTTTCCTAAGTAACGGACATACGGCTCCGGTTCAGTATGCAGTGATGGCGGAACGTGGCTATTTCGATGTCAGCGAGCTGACGACGCTACGTAAGTTCGGTAGTCGATTACAAGGACACCCCGAGCGTACTAAATTGCCTGGCCTTGAAAATACAAGTGGTCCTTTAGGTAGTGGTCTGTCGCAAGCGGCTGGGTATGCGTACACGTTGCAGTATATTGACGATGTTAAGCACCGTTGGGTTTATGCGATTACCGGTGACGGCGAGCTGAACGAGGGGAATATATGGGAAGCAGCAATGTTTGCCGGTAAATACAAACTATCTCAGCTAATCGTCTACATTGATCGCAATAATATCCAGATCGACGGCTCGACAGATGATGTGATGCCACTTGAGGATCTTCGCGGCAAGTGGGAGTCATTTGGATGGCATGTCCAAGAAATCGACGGGCACAATATCGATAGTGTAATCGACGCTGCCAGCATGGCACGCGCTATTACGAATAAGCCTAGCGTCATTATTGCGCACACCATCCCGGGTAAAGGTGTTGATTTTATGGAATATGATTACAAGTGGCACGGTGTGCCGCCTAATAAAGAGCAGGCTAAAGAGGCGCTTAAAAAACTGCGCACGCTTAATGGCAAAATTACTTCAGGAGACATCGAATAATGAATTATCCACTTAACCCTGATGTCTATAGCGACGACGTTGCACTCGAACCTATTCGCGCTGGATTTGGTCGCGGACTGCTTGCTGCGGGGAAGGCTAACGAAGACGTTGTCGCCCTATGTGCCGATCTGACTGATAGTACGCAGATGTCTTTGTTTAAAGCTGAATTCCCCAAGCGATTCGTTGAGATTGGTGTTGCCGAACAGAACCTTGTGACGGTTGCCAGCGGGATGGCACGCGCAGGTAAGATACCCTTCACCAGTAGCTATGCTGCATTTAGCCCAGGGCGTAACTGGGAGCAGATCCGAACAACTGCGGCATTGAATGATATGCCAGTCAAAGTCATCGGCTCACATGCTGGTATTAGTGTTGGGCCAGACGGCGCAACTCATCAGATGCTTGAAGATATCGCATTGATGCGCGTACTGCCAAACATGGTAGTCCTAGCGCCGGGCGATAGTGTCGAGGCTGAAAAGGCGACATTGGCGATCGCCGAAAATGGCAAGCCGTCATACATGCGTCTCGCTCGTGATAAAACGCCAATTTTTAGCACCGACAAATCGCCATTTGAAATTGGCAAGGCGTACGTACTTCGCGAAGGAACAGACGTGGCGCTACTTGGGACTGGCGCAATGACCTATCAATTGCTGGTTGCAGCAAAACACCTTGAGGCGCAGGGTGTGAGTGCTGAGGTGGTCCACGTTCCAACTATCAAACCGCTGGACGAAGAGGTGATCCTTGCAAGTGCGCGCAAGATTGGGCGAATCGTTACAGCAGAAGAGGCGCAGATTAACGGTGGTTTCGGTGGTGCTGTGGCAGAGCTTCTTAGTGAAAAGTTGCCAACGCCACTACTACGCATTGGCATGCAGGATCGATTTGGTGAAAGTGGCGAGCCAGTTGAGCTAATTAAGCATTTTGGTCTTGACCATAAATCGATCGCAAAGCAAGTCAAACAGTTTACTGATACCGTACCGCGATATCATCAAGGATTTTAATAGGGGGATACAATGGGTCTAACAATCAAGCAAATTCGGGACAATACAATTCGTGCACGGCACTTGATGCAGCGCAGTCGTAGCCAGCATTTCGCAGTAGGTGCGTTTAATATCGACAACCAAGAGACCTTGATTGCCGTTGCAAAAGCTGCGCAAAAACTCAATGCACCGGTTCTTGTTGAAGTAAGCGACGGCGAAGTAAAGGCGCTCGGCTTGGAGAACATTCGTGACATGGTCGACAATTACCGCGAAGAGTACGGGATTGAAATGTACATCAATCTAGATCATAGCCCAAATGTTGAAGATTGTAAGCGTGCAATTGATGCGGGATTTGAATTTATTCACATTGATATTTCTCAGGCTAATCATGATGCGACGACCGAAGAGATTATCGCAAAAACCAAAGAAGTCGTTGAATACGCCAAGTTTACTGGTGCGCTAGTCGAGTCTGAGCCGCATTATTTTGGCGGCTCATCGAACGTACACAAAGAAGAGATCAATTATGAAGAAATTCGTAAAACATTTAGTACACCAGAGAGTATGAAATCGTTTGTTGATGCAACTGGTGTTGATACGTTTGCAGCTGCGGTTGGTAATTTGCACGGTAAGTATCCAGTTCCGAAAGAACTTGACCTGGAGTTACTGCAAAAACTTCGTGATGCAACTGATTGTCAGATTAGCTTGCACGGTGGCAGTGGTACGCCACTGCATTTCTTTGAGGAAGCGGCTCGCATTGGTGTAAGCAAGATTAACATTAACAGTGATATGCGGTTTGTCTTCCGTAATACTTTAGAAAAAGTATTGGCGGAAAATCCAGATGAATATGCTGTCGTGAAGCTGATGCCAGAAGTTTACGGCGAAGTTCAAAAGGTTGTCGAAGAAAAGATTAATGCCTTTGGCAGCGCTGGCAAAGCAGTCAACTAATTGCTGGCGAGCTGCAGTAGCTCAACACCTGTACAGCACTTCACTAAAGTAAACGATTAATGATAGAAAGATTTTAAAATGACATCCGGCGTACCTCGAATATTAGCAATTGGCAAAGCAACCCAAGATGTCTTTTTGACTAGTAACGAATTTGATCCACATACTGAAGGAAAGGTGGTCTATACCCACCTGCCGCTAGGTGTGAAAATGGAAGTCAGTAACGTGACATTCGCAACGGGTGGTAATGCCAGTAATGTCGCAGTAACATTCGCACGGCAGGGCCTACACTCAGAATATATGTGGACGCTTGGACATGATCCTGCATCTGAAACGGTATTACGCGACCTGGACGTTGAAGGTGTTGAGACAGCGCGTGTCGTGCACGATGATAAATATCAAGCGGGCTATTCGACGATTCTTATTGCAACAAATGGCGAGCGCACTATTTTAAACCACCGTGGCGTTTCTACTGACGAGCACGGGACTGACCTGGATTTTGCAGCGATTACCGAGGCAGACTGGGTATATCCTACCTCGCTTGCTAATGGCGGGCTTGAACTGCTTCGTCGTATTGTTGATACTGCGGAAAAAGGTGGCACCAAGGTGATGCTCAATCCGGCTGGCCCCGAATTGGCAGAGCCAGCAAAGCTGAAGGCACTCCTTGAAAGCGTTGAAATTCTTTGTGTTAACAAAGAAGAAATGCAGCAACTCGTCGAGGGTGAAACATTAGAGGAGCTGGTACGCCACGCACTCCACTACGTGCCGGTTGTTATTGTTAGCGATGGACCGAATGGCGTTGTTGCGAGTGATGGAAAAACTATCGTTAGAGCCGGCATGTACGAGGATGTACCTGTCATTGACCGAACTGGTGCGGGTGACGCATTCGCCTCAGGTTTTTTGAGTCAGTGGGCGCAGGGGAGGACGTTGATGGAATCCGTGCTGTTCGCTAGTGCCAATTCGACATCAGTGGTAACAAAAATCGGCGCCAAAGAAGGTATTCTCCATGCGGGTGTCGCATTACATTCGATGCCAATTAGCGAAAAAGACTTCTAACGGTAAGACAAGGTATGGCAAAGTTTTTACAAGATTTACTACAGGCTGAAGAACCGATGTTTACGACGGCGCTTCGTCATCTTGAACGGGCGTCAGGGCACTCGGGCATTGACGTGCGATTGATTAGTGATGTTATAACGCGCGCCCACGCTGTGATGCGTCAGATCGGTCTTGACCCTGCCGATACGACAGTAGACGAGTTGTATCACTCGCTCTTGGCGCAAGCGGATAATCAGACGCTCTTTGCGGAAACTGGATTTGTGGGCCTATCGTTTAACGGTACGATCATATCGTTTAATCCTGATGATATTAAAGCGAGCGCCGAAAAGTCTATCGATCAGCACGGCTCACAGTTTATGCAAGCCTGTTTGCGACGCGAGCTAGTGGCGAGGTATAGCGATCATGAGCGAACGGACGACCAGACAGTGCGACAGTTTGTTGAGGATGCTGGCTTACCAGAATTATGGTATAATGATGCAAACATCCCACAAACAAAAACAACTAAAAAGGAAGAAATTATGGAAAAACCCTATATCTTGGCAATTGGTGATATTTTTACTGATGCCTTTATTAAATTACGTGAAGATGAAGCTCGTATTGACACTGATCCGGACGGTAGTAAGCGCCTTAGCTTGCCATTTGGTTCGAAGCCGCCATATGACAGTGTTGAGATCGTCCAGGCAGTCGGTCCTTCGCCAAACGCCGCCGTGTCATTTAGCCGCCTAGGGCTAAATGCTGGTCTGATGGCATTTTTGGGTGATGATCAGCCTGGCAAAGATTCTTTTGAATACCTTCATCAAGAAAATATCGACACAAGTACAGTTGTGGCTGCCGAAGGGATGAAATCAAACTACTACTACGTATTGCGCTACGGGGCTGACCGTACCATTTTGGTGAAGAATGAAGAATATGAATATACGTGGGTAGCACCTGAAAAAACTCCTGATTGGATTTATCTTTCGTTGATTAGTGATGCATCGTGGCAGCTTCACGAAGATTTGCTCGCTTACTTAGAGGCGCATCCAGAGACCAAGTTGGCGTTCCAGCCAGGAACATTCCACTTTAAGTGGGGTGCCGAGAAGCTCGCGAAAGTTTACGCACGCAGCCATATTGTCGTTATGAACCGCGAAGAAGCCGTTGACGTGACCGGCGAGTCGTACGATTCATTGAAGGGACTAGCCGATGCTCTACATGTACTAGGTCCAAAGATTGTCGTAATTACTGACGGGCCTAACGGATCGTATGCATCATACGATGGTAAGCTCGTCGCTATTCCTAATTACCCAGATCCAGCAGCGCCTGTTGATCGCACCGGTGCGGGTGACGCGTTTGCCTCAACGATTGTTGCAGCGCTTGCGCTAGGCGAGTCTATCGAGACTGCACTGACCTGGGCGCCGATCAACAGCATGAATGTCGTGCAGCATCTCGGTGCGCAGGCAGGCCTACTGCACCGTGAAGATGTCGATAGGTTGCTAGCTGAAGCGCCAGAAGATTACCGCGCGAAGGAGATTGTGTAGACTATGCGATATCAGATTTGTGTTTCGGGAGCGGCGAGCGGTGATACGGTAAAGCGTTCACACCAACTAGCCTTTGAGCTAGGAAAGGCAATTTCTGCCGAGGGTAAGACGCTACTGACTGGTGCGACTGTTGGTTTACCACATTACGCAGCAATGGGTGTTATGGCGGCCGAGGGTGCGACGCGCGGACTTTCTATCGGGTTTTCACCCGCTGCATCATTCCGCGAGCACGTTGCGACATACCGTCTACCAACAAAAGAATTTGATTACATCAACTTCACAGGTATGGAATATGTCGGACGTGACGTGCACTTGGTCCGCAGCAGTGATGCGATCATTACTGTCGGTGGGCGCATGGGAAGCCTGCATGAATTGTCGACAGCCCTTGAAAGCCGCAAAGTTTGCGGTGTATTGTTGGGAAGTGGCGGATTGGCTGACTACACGCCGGTCTTACTTGAGAACATCGAGGCGCCAGGTGCGCGCGACGTAATCTATGACACAGACCCTGTCCGTCTAGTGAAAAAGGTTATTGAAGCTTTAGACCGCAAGTATGCTGATTTCAAGCATGACGGGACTGATTCGCAGGTGAGTGACGTACGCGCTGGCCGCGGCTAGGATAGAGCTTAATCCGGTATGAACACCAGCTGTCCGCCTAATGGCGACCAGCTGGTGTTTTAGCGTATAATAGTAAGTAATGAGCGACAAATTCCGTTTGGAGACTAAATACCAGCCGACGGGCGATCAGCCAAGTGCAATCGCTCAACTTGTCGATGGGCTGAATAAGGGGCAACGAGAGCAAACCCTTCTGGGTGTGACTGGATCTGGTAAAACGTTTACGATGGCGAACATCATTCAAGACCGCCAAGTTCCGACACTCGTTATGGCGCACAACAAGACATTGGCTGCTCAGTTGTATAGCGAGTTCAAATCTTTTTTTCCAAACAACGAAGTGCATTATTTTGTTAGCTACTTTGATTACTATCAGCCAGAAGCCTACATCACCAGTAGCGACACGTATATTGAAAAAGATAGCAAGATTAACGATGAGATTGACCGTTTGCGTCATGCAGCCACGACTGCGCTGTTGACGCGACGCGATACGATTATCGTCGCCAGTGTCAGTTGTATCTACGGCATTGGTTCGCCAGAAGACTACGGTGATATGTCAATCGTGGTTAATAAGGGTGAGCGCCGTCAGCAGGACAAGTTTATTCGATTATTAACTGACATTCAGTATCAGCGTAATGACATCGATTTTCATCGCGGTACGTTTCGCGTTAAAGGTGACGTGGTGGATGTATTCCCGGCGGGTAATGACGTGGCTTTTCGTATCGAATTTTTTGGTGACGAGGTAGATCGCATTACAAAGATCGACCCGCTTACCGGAGAGATCTTACAAGAACCGGACACGTGTATGATTTTCCCTAGCAGTCACTATGTCACACCAAAGCAGAAATTGGCTGTTGCGATTGAAAATATCAAACGTGAATTTGGCGAACGTGTCGACTGGTTTGAATCACACGATAAACTTCTGGAAGCACAGCGATTATCTCAGCGAACAAAGTATGATATCGAAATGCTAGAAGAGACTGGTTTTGTAAAGGGTATCGAAAACTATAGTCGTTATCTGACAAACCGAGAGCCGGGCGAGCAGCCAGCGACTCTACTGGACTATTTCCCTGATGACTTCTTGCTGCTAGTCGACGAAAGTCACCAGACGCTACCACAGGTACGCGGTATGTATAACGGCGACCGTGCGCGAAAAGAAGTGCTAGTCGAGCATGGCTTCCGCTTGCCGTCAGCGATGGATAACCGCCCACTGACATTTGCAGAGTTTGATAAACATATCAATAAAGCGATTTACGTGTCAGCGACACCAGGTGAGTATGAATTGGAACATAGTCCAAATCCTGCGCAGCAGATTATTCGTCCAACAGGATTGCTCGACCCTGAAATCCAGATCCGTCCAACAGAGGGTCAAATCGATGATTTGATCGCAGAACTAAATGAACGAATTGCAAAAAATCAACGCGTGCTCATTACGACGTTAACTAAACGTATGGCCGAAGACCTTAGTTCGTATTTGTTAGAAATCGGCATGAAAACTGCATATATTCACAGTGAAGTCGACACACTAGAGCGTGGTGACATTCTAAAGGATCTTCGTACTGGTGTGTACGATGTGTTAATTGGTATCAACCTACTGCGCGAAGGCTTGGATCTTCCAGAGGTAAGCATGGTGGCAATAATGGACGCCGACAAAGAAGGGTTTCTTCGTAGCGAGAGTGCACTTATTCAAACAATTGGGCGTGCGGCGCGTCACCAAGAGGGTACGGTCATCATGTACGCTGATAAGATAACGCGCTCCATGCAGGCGGCTATTGATGAAACGAACCGCCGTCGTGGTATTCAAGAAGCCTACAACGCCGAGCATAACGTTACGCCAACTAGTATTGCCAAAGAAATTGATGAAGGTCTACGTGCGATTATTCCTGACAAAGACAAGGACAAGCCACAGAATCTGGATCTTAAGAAGATTCCAAAAGTGGAGTATAAATCGCTTGTCAAAGATCTGACAGGGC
>JALRDA010000060.1 GCA_023257145.1 Candidatus Saccharimonadia bacterium
TTTTTGCTTATTTTGGCCCTTCTCAGCTCGTTTTTATTCTTTTCTCAGTCTGTCATGGCAGCGCCTGGAAAGATTAATTATCAAGGTCGATTAACTAGTTCGAGCGGCACGCCAATGGCCGACGGTCAATATAATATGAAATTTCGAATATATGACGCCTCAACGGGTGGAGCGTTACTGTGGTCGGAGACGCGTGAGACGACTAACCGTGTGACGGTCACGGGCGGACAGTTTAATGTGCAGCTGGGTGCGGTGACACCAATTTCGAGCAGTGTTTTTAATGGTAATGCGACGTACTTTGAAGTAGAGCTGCCAACACCAGCAACGGCAACGTGTTCAACTGCTGGTTGCGGCACATTTACCGAAGGTGCGATGACGCCGCGTCAGCCAGTGTCATCGTCAGCCTACGCCTTGCAGGCGGAAAATGCTGCGACAGTTGGCGGTATTGCCAGTTCTAATATTGCAACCTTGAATGGTACTAATACGTTTAGTGGTGCCAATTCGTTTACCGGTGGCGTATCTTTTAGTAATGGGAGCGTTGCTTCGATGGGGATGTTTACCGATGGGTTTTTCCAGACGGCAAAATATATCGATATAAACGTGGATTTTCTAAAGATGAGAACGATCGATGGTGCCACGAATTTATTCTATGCAGACACTGCGGGTAGTATTGTCAAAGTAGGTACGAGTGCGACAGCGAGCCTGGCGAATGTGCGACTACTAACAACCAGCGCCGAGTTTACGGGGACGGTGCGCGTAGGCACGGCAACCGATGGAGTTGATATATCTAGTACGAATGGGGTGCAGCTTAGTGGGACGGCGCGCCGCACGAACTCTATTGTTTTGACTCCAGAATATGCAAATTCGGTCTTAGATGCAGGGTCGGGAAGCAATAATACCGGCACCATGACTTCAAAATTTGACCTGACAAATCGTCGAAATTATTACAAATGGACAACGGCCTCAGCGACCGCTCAAAGTTATGACATTGTGGTCCAGGTGCCGATTCCAAGTAATTTTAGCGCCTGGGCTTCAACAGCGCCGGTCTCGATCGATACCTTTAGCTCGAATATTTCTACAGGTACAGTCACGGTTGAGGCGCGAGATACTGCTGGAGTGGTTGTCAGTGGTATGAACTTTGCGTCAGCGACGCCGACGGCTATAAATTCATGGCAGACAAGATCAACTGGGACGATATCCGGCACCTTTGCCGCAGGTGGATATATGACACTTCGTATTCGTATGGCTTCACCGACAAGCGGTGATGTCAGGATAAGTAATATAAAAATGGATTACTTGAGTAAGTGGTAATATGAAGAATCTAGCACAAAAGTCAGCATCTATTGTACGGCGAGCATGGAAAATCGCCGTGCATCATCCCAAGGCGTTATTTTTAGCCGGAGTTATTATTGGTAGCTTTTTGGGCCATACTGTCAGCGTAATGATCACCGATGCGAGCTATCGTTTATCCGACAAATCAGTGCAGTTAATCGGTGGTGCGAACAAAAATCTGACTGATAAATTAAAACTTGATAAAAATACGGGCACCTACCGCTTTAACGCTGATGCAGTAACGCCGGAAATGTCTGGCGAGACTGATCCATCCAAGATTGCTGCGATGCTTTCCAGTCGACAGCAGCAAACTGGTGGTGGCAGTAAGGATAGTAAAAATCTTTACGCCCTTGATTTGCCGATCGATCCTACCCAGGGGACGAAAATATATGACACAAATTCAAAGACATCGTTCAAACTGATTCCGGAATTTGAAATGGGCGCAGGCCGTACGGAAAGTGGACGGGTAGTATATCCGATAGATGAAGGTGGGCAAGCGGTCTATACCGTCAAGGCAAACGGGATTAAAGAGGATATTGTACTGCAAAAGCCGCGAGGGGATCAGTTGAGCTTTAAGTATAAATTGGAGTTGCCAAAAACGTTGGAGGCCCGGCTCGATGATCGTGGCAATTTAGGTATCTATAGTGTCGACCCATCTATTAGTAATGCAATCGCTGGAGCGTTGCAAAATGGTGCATCGTCAACAGATACCGAACGCTTAAAAGACGTACAGCAAAACGGGACGAAAAACTTTTTAACCTACCTTATTCCGACGCCGACAATTATTCAGTCAGGTGATCAGCCGAACGGTCATGCCGCTAAAGCGATGTATAGATTGAATGGCGACCAGTTGACCGTAGAGACAACTGGCCTTGAAAAATTAATTTATCCAATCTCTATCGACCCGACCGTTGTAGTAACCAATACAGCCGATTTTACAGCGGGCGAAAACGAAGGAATGATTCAATTTGATACAGACGCGATTAGCCGCTCAGTGGTGTCGGGTGGTGCGCTAGGCGGCTGGGTGGCTACTACAGCTCTGCCTACTGCGGCAGGCGGGGTTGTCTCGGTTGCGTATAACGGCTACTTATATGCATTGGGAATAGGTGTAACTACGACCGTTCTGTATGCGCCGATTAATAACGATGGCTCACTTGGAGTATGGACTGCGACTACTAGCTTTACGGGGGTATCACGCATAGCGCCTGCTGTAGCAGCGTATAATGGCTATCTGTATGTATTAGGCGGGAGTAGTAATAATGGTGTTCAGTACGCACCAATCAATACTGACGGTACATTGGGTGTGTGGGCGTCAACGTCGAGTTTTACGACAGGCAGGGGGTACGCAGATGCAATTGCCTATAATGGCTATCTGTACTTATTGGCAGGATCGACATCGACCAACACAGTTTTTAATGATGTTCAGTTCGCACCAATCAATGCGAATGGGACGCTGGGGGCTTGGGTCGCGACGACAAGTTTGCCTTCAGGACGAGACGAGACGTCAGTCGCTGTCTATAATGGGTATATCTATGTCGCCGCCGGTTACGCGCCATCAGGCACTCTAGCTGACGTTCAGTTCGCCCGGATAAATAGTGACGGAACGCTCGGTGCATGGACTGCAACGACCAGCCTAGGTTCAGCAAGTTATGGAATGGGACTTAGTGGAATGAATGGATACTTGTACTCCTATGGTGGGTCAAGTCAAAGCACTGTAAATTATGCCTTGATTAACGCTGACGGAACAGTCGGTACATGGGTCGCAACTAGTAATATGCTTAAAGCACGCAATGCTTTTGGAGCGACAGCGTATAACGGCCGATTATATGCCGTCGGTGGATATAACGGCGGGGCGCAGCAGGCGGACGTTGATGTGGCGAGTGTTGCTGCTATGCCGGCTTCAACCCTTAGTATGTCTGCGTGGGCGACAACAACCATCTTGGGAGCGGGATCGGGTAGTGCGACCGCCAGAGCGGCTACTCGACAACAGCATAGTTCGGTCGCATATAACGGATACTTATATTTAATAGGTGGTCAGGCGGGCACGACGCCGACAACAACAGTGCATTACGCATATATTAGTGCTAGCGGGGACCTTGGTGCATGGACTGCGTCTACCAATCCTTTGCCTTTAGCTAGATTCGGACATAAGTCAGTGGTAGTCAACGGCTATATATATGTATTTGGTGGAACGGTAAGCGGTGCAGCATCGAACACAATTCTTTATTCGCTAATCGGTGCTAACGGACTTAATGGCACGTGGACATCCGTTACTCCGAGTGGGATTTCGTCTCAAAACCAGGCCGTTGCTGAATATAATGGATATTTGTACGTCTTGGGCGGCGGGACAGGTACAAATACCGTTCATTATTCACTGATTGGCGCTAACGGCGCGCCAGGAGCGTGGACGGCAACAACGGTACTTCCAGTGACTATCTATTCGCACACATCAGTTGCCTATAATGGGTATATTTACGTAATGGGGGGCACGACATCAAGCGGATCCAATAGCACTACCTATTATGCTCCAATTAATGCTAATGGGGCGGTCGGTGCGTGGAGTACGACAACAAGCATAAGCATTCTTTCATCTAAAGATGACTTACATGCGTATCAAGGCTATCTGATTTTTAATTCCGACAGTCAATTGCGCGACGGTAGTTTCACTGAGTTCGATGGATTGATACGCTATGCTAAGATTAATGCCGACGGAACTATCGGTACATGGAATAACGGAACGGTATATACGAGTGATCGTAGTACAAAGGGTTCAGCCTTATATAATGGCTATCTTTATACGACTGGCGGCGTAGTGAACTCTGCGGCCCAAGGTGATACTTTGTTTGCTCGATTGACGGTCGGTGTTGCAGGCATGGGAAGCGTCGGTACTAGCAATGCTTGGCAATCCACGACAAATGTTAATAATATCGTCTATGGTCACCGATCAGTAGCTTATAACGGCTACTTATATATTAACGGTGGGATTGCTGGGTCATTTAGCAATGCCACCAGATATGCGCCCATTAACAGTGACGGAACACTTGGTGCATGGACAACGGCAGCCAACACTATGTCGACTCCACGGTATAAGCACGGCCTTGCGGTCTATAATGGCTATATCTATGCATCGGGCGGGCAGACATCTAGTGGCGTCTGGACTAATACCGTAGAGTACGCGCAAATATTAGCGGATGGCACACTTGGACCGTGGCAGTTATCGGCCAATTCTTTGGCCGGCGTTCGAGAGGGGCACGTGTCAGTAGCTTACAATGGAAGACTTTATGTGATTGCTGGCGTGGCAGGAGCTTCCACTGTATTGGGTGATGTAGCGTACGCTACTATTAACGCCGATGGTTCATTAGGAACATGGACAGCTACGACCAGTACTACGCCAGTCAATATGAGTGCAGGATTTGAGTACGGTGGGTACATTTATATCACAGGCGGAGCAAATGGTGTCTATGTATTGGATTCGGTGCGTTATGCTAAAATAAATGCCGACGGAACGTTAGGGGCATGGAGGACTTCCGAGACACGATTCATCCCTGGGTCCTCTCCTGGTCGTATTTCGCATGCCGCTGTCGCATATAATGGGTTTATGTATATATCAGGCGGTGAGCGTGTGGCCGGCACGGCACTCGGCGATATGCAGTACGCGCCAATCTATGGTGATGGTTCGATTGGTGAATGGAAGACGACCAATACTATTAGTACCGCTTCAGGAGGGCCAACGGCCTACACGAACCATAGCATGGCGGCATATAAGGGAAAATTATATATTGTTGGCGGCAGGGATGCGACGCCGACTACTTTAGCTACTTCATATGTTACAAGCGTTAATGCACCCAGCTTAACAGGTGTATACTCTAAGATAGTAAATTTAGGCCAAGAAAGTACATTGAATAGTATTACAATGAATGGTATTTCTCCTCCAGGCCAAAATATCTTGATGTTTAAGACGGCGGGAGCAGATGGAATATACGGAGCTTGGAAGTCGTCAAATTCATTGGCTGGTGCGCCAATTTCAAATGTAAAGTATATAATGCTGAGGGCCTCTTTGGACGATAGCGGTTCATCGAGTATTTTCTCATCTCTAGGACGCACGTCTTTATCTGATATAACTGTCGATTATACGCCTACTGTAGTTACAGGTCTCACGCCTGACAATCGGTTGCGTCAAAATAAATATTTTGATTCAAGTGGGGTATTGCAGCCGCTGCAGACACAATAATGTGCACAATGGTATGATAGAAGGAATATAGGGAGAATCGAATGGATAAGCAACGACCACGAGCAATGGACATTACGGCGCCGCGACATAATAATTCGCGCCGCGGCTGGAAAATGACGCGTAAAACCGCAATAGGGGCGATCATCAGTGTACTTGTTCTGGTGGGTGCATTTGCAGCCGTCTATGCTTATCAG
>JALRDA010000044.1 GCA_023257145.1 Candidatus Saccharimonadia bacterium
CCCAAAGCGTAATAAATACTTTAATCCGAAGATCATATGCGGCATTAGCTACCCTTTCGGGCAGTTATTCCTCACTTTGGGGCACGTTCCCACGCGGTACTCAGCCGTCCGCCGCTCGCCGGCAAGTAGTAAACTACTCCCGCTGCCGCTCGACTTGCATGTGTTAGGCACTCCGCCAGCGTTAATCCTGAGCCAGGATCAAACTCTCCATAAAAAAATGAATGACTAAAAGTCATTGCATCTATATAAAATATAGACTGACGATGATATATATGTACAACTAAATTGTCAAAGTTCTATTTATCTGTTCAACTCCACAGTTGTTTATTGCTCTTGCAACCAGACTTTATCAATCATACCCCACCATGTCGTAATGGGTCAAGGGTAATCTTGAACTATTTTGTTGCTAAAAAGACAACTAGGCCGATTACGAGACCAAGAAGCGCTCCAACAAGCACTTCTACAGGGGTGTGGCCCTTCGCAGCACGAGGCAAGGCAACCTTACTGTGTTGCTCTCGTATCAAGGCTTGTATAGCCGCCCCCTGCTCGCCGGATGAGCGACGAACCATGACGGCATCGTACATAACAATTCCAGAGACTAATGCCGCTAAGCCAAACAGCGCAGAGCCTATACCTTCATACAGCCCTATCAAAGTGGCGACAGATATAACTGTCGCCGTATGCGCACTTGGCATATTCCCTGATATATATAACTGACGGAAGTGATTGAAGCTACGATGCTTAACCACCAAAATGAGATACTTTGTCCCCTGTCCTGCGATCCACGCAAGGAAGATCGCGATGATGTATGGAGAAATCTCCATACACTAGCTCTCTTCTTCGTCTTCAATTGCCGACTGCTCAGGCATGAGACCAAGTGACGATACTTCATCGCCTTCGGCGAGTCGCATAATGCGGACACCTTGCGTTGTGCGACCGAGTGTTGGGATATCCTTAAGTCCAATGCGAATCGTCTGACCCTTATCAGAGATCATAAGCACCTCACTCGCATCAGCCTCTAAAGTCCGGACTGCAATAATTGGCCCCGTCTTGGCAGTCACGACAGCAGCTTTAATACCAACCCCGCCACGTTTGTGACTTGGGAAGTTCGCTACTTTAGTGATCTTACCGTATCCGTTCACACTGATGACGAGTAGCTTCTCCTCATCGTTACTCACAATATCCATTCCCACAACACGATCATTCGGTCGAAGGCGCACACCACGGACACCGCGGGCGGTTCGGCCCATCGGTCGCGTATCGGTTTCGTTAAAGCGGACCGCCTGACCGGCAGAAGTCGAAACAATGACGTCGTTTTCACCTGTCGTCTTCTTAATCCAGCGCAGCTCATCACCGTCATCAAGCTTGATGGCGATCAGTCCATTCGTACGAATATTGGCGTAATCCTTGAGCGGAGTCTTCTTGACCGTACCCATCGTTGTTGCCATGAACAAGTATCCATCATCATTTGCATCCTTGGCGTGTCGGATGATCGATGTAATCTTCTCTTCCGGCTGCAGCTGCAAGAGATTCACTGCCGCAACACCCTTGGCTGCGAGACTAGCCGCAGGTACTTCGTAAGCCTTTAGTCGGAAAATACGACCCCTATTCGTAAAGAACAAGAGATAGTCGTGCGTACTTGCAGGAACAAGCTGATCAATTACGTCCTCTTCTTTCGTGGTCATGCCACGCTTTCCTTTTCCACCACGATTCTGACGGCGATATTCGCTAACAAGCGTACGCTTGATGTAATTTTCAGTCGTAAGCAAAATCACTGACTCTTCTTCAGGAATTAACTCTTCGTCGCTGAATTTGCCAAGTTCATGATTAATCATTTGCGAACGACGATCATCGCCGTATTTTTCTTTCATTTCCAAAAGCTCTTCTTTGATAATACGAAGAATCTCTTGTTCGTCCGCTAGAATTGCCTCAAGTTTTGCAATAAGCTCAAGCAGTTCGCGAAGCTCATTTTCGATTTTGTCGCGCTCTAGGCCAGTAAGACGGCGAAGCTGCATAGCCAAAATAGCTTGAGCTTGAATCTCCGAGAGGCCAAACTTCTCAATTAAGCCCGCCTGCGCAATCTCACTTGTTTTGCTGGCACGGATCAGCTTAATAACCTCATCGATATGATCGAGGGCAATTTTGTAACCTTCCAAGATATGTGCGCGTGCTTTAGCAGCTTTTAACTCGAATTCCGTGCGACGACGTACAACAATACGTCGGTGCTTAATGAATTCATCAAGGATTTCATGCAGCCCAAGGACTTTTGGTTGAATGCCATCGACAAGCGCCAACATATTAAAGTGGAAACTAGTCTGCAAGGCGGTTAGCTTAAATAGCTGGTTTAGAACCTTCTTTGGATAAGCATCCTTACGCAGCTCAACGACTACGCGCACTTTACCGCGCGCGCTTTCGTCGCGTAGATCACTGATCAGAATCTTCTTATCTTTATGAAGCTCAGCAATCTTTTCAATAAGTGTCGCTTTATTTACACCGTACGGAATCTCAGTAATAACGATCTGACTGCGGCCTTTTTTCGTTTCTTCGATAGCAGTTACGGCGCGAATCATCACACTTCCACGACCAGTTTGGTACGCCAGTTTCATTGGGGTTCCACCGTAGACAATAGCGCCTGTTGGGAAATCTGGACCTTTCACGTACTTCAATAAGTCATCAACCGTTGTCGTTTCAGGGTTATC
>JALRDA010000074.1 GCA_023257145.1 Candidatus Saccharimonadia bacterium
GCGCGGGGCGTTCTACGTACTCGGCGCAACGCGCATGGACAGAGTTGCAGCCGGACAAACACATCCATCAAGTCCAGGCTTTAGTTGCCCGGGTCGTGACTGGGCGTCAAATGGCGCCTGGGTAACGGGAAATTACGTCAACTAGCCCAGTTCGATGCAGCAAGGTTCGTTGACCCTATACCGCTCATGCTTTATACTTTTTTACAGAATATGAAACAACAAAAACAAACAGGATTTACAATTGTCGAACTACTCATCGTCATTGTTGTGATCGGTATTTTAGCGGCGATTACGATTGTCGCGTATAACGGCATTCAGGATCGATCGCGTGATGCACGCACGCAATCAGACATAAAGGCCGTAGCGACATTAATTGAAAAATATGCAGCCGAGAACGATAGCTATCCATCAACCGGTGGCATATCAGTCGTTCGATCTGACGCCAATTGCTTCGCTGGCACTGCACAGACCGACTGGGTGCCTGGTATTACTGAAAGACTACCCCAAAGCGTCCCAAATCCCGGCAAAGGACGAGGCGGACTGGGCGGATGTTACCTATACGCCAGTAATGGTACGTCGTACATCGTTAGTGCATGGAACATGAAAAATACCGGACCAAGCACCGGTGCTTTGTATCGTCGACTCGGATTTCGCGAAGCACAATTCTTAAATGCAAACCTCTACTACTGTAATCACGCAAACATCGGCGGATCGGCACCTGGTCCATATGCAGCGACAAGCGACCACTATAAATACTCGTTTACTATCTCTAATATCTCTAATTGCAACGAGACACCACCAGCTGGCGCCTAAGAATGGATCATATGAACACTCAAAAAGCTTTATTTAGAAACTGGCATACCAAAGGTTTTACGGTTGTTGAGATAGTCGTTGTCATTGCTGTCATCGGCATCCTGGCGGCAATTGTACTCGCCTCCTATGGGAGTGCTCAGGCTCGCGCGCGCGATTCTACGCGAATGCACGATCTAAATACGATTAAATCTGCCTTAAAAGTACACGCCACCTTTAAGGGCGATTGGGTAGAAGCGGGGAGCGGCTGCGGCTACAATGGCGATGGTGGAGGATGGTTTAATTACACAAACGGCTCAACATACACAAAATCAATCAGCACTTGTCTCGAAGAGGCAGGGTATCTGGATACACCTATTATTGATCCTACGGGTGGAAAGACATCGTCACCAACATCTGGCTATACCTATATGAAGTATCACTGTGGAAGCGGTGCAAGCCTGCGCGTGTTCGTCTACGCCAAGCTCGAAACGAAGCCACAGGACACGACCGCGACAGACGGAACCTGCAACAGCTCACTCGACTCAAGCTACGGCATGAACTATTACGTCCAAGTCCGATAGAGGTTGTGCATTTTTGGACGTAAATAATAACAATCATAACGCTTTTGCTATTGACGCCTCAACTAACCAACGCGCTATACTAAAGAAGGTCATGTGAGTACTGGTGGAGAAGCCTTTTTACTAACAGACCTATTTAAACAATCAGTCGACATACACACTAGCTGCGTCCTCGGACATTCAGCAAAGCGTCCCTGCCGTACTACATATTCAACTGCTACTTCAGGTGATACAGCAAATGGCTGACGGTGCCAATTTGTCTCCTCGTAGCTTACTCATAAATCCGTAGCTGACCATCTTTCTTGTTGTCAGTTTTTTTATTTACTAAAAATAAATCAATCAACACCTCTAGGAGTAAGAATATGAACCAATCAACAACTATCAACACCCCTGTAACAGTAACTGCAATGGGATTCGGGCGCGATCTGCGTGCCTACCCTCGTCGCATGGAATACGGTGGCACAAGCTATCATTTCCTCGACGCAGGTATCCGCACGGTCGTACGCAGCGGTGAACGTATTGCACAGATCCTCACCATGAGCGACGGTGCAAACGATTACCGCTTGCGCACCGATAATCAAGGCGGCAGCTGGACTCTCTTAAGTATCAGCTAGTACAGACAGGGTAGATGGAAATAACGAACACCTACACGGCGTTCGTTATTTTTAGTCCAAATACTCTTGTTTTACCTACTTTATCTGTGCTGTAATAAAAGTGCCTTAACAATCCAGTAAGCTTCGAAAGTAGGTGGCATCATGCTTGTAGCTGATCCGAGAGAGGACGTCACAACACGTGAAGTACATCTTCCTGTCGAAGGATTAGGTGTACCGCAACCTCTCTCAAAAATAGAGAGGAAAGTCAGAGAACTCAAACAGCAAGGAGGTGAAATCATCACCCAGATGCGCGCAACCGATCCACAGGATATGGAACAGCGTGCCCAGCTCGTCAGTACACTCACAAGCATCCAGAACAACCTCACAAGATGGGGTGTGCCGCTTTTCGCGTTCATGCCGTACAAATACCCACCAAGTACTTTCTCACTCAACGATTAAAGGGCGACCGCCTCACACTTTGCAACCAGATGCGATACGCTCATTTGCAAAGTGTGAGGCGCTTTTAATTTGGGTTGCGGAATCGCTGCAATTTCGTCATAATCATGCGTAAGCATTATATCCATTAAGTAGGGGGCACCTATATCAAACCACTAACATTGACGCGCTTTTGGCATCGCCGTATTTGCGAGGCGGTTATGTTAGTTGCATCGCTTATTCTAGCGCTCTACGCATGGAGCGCATTTGCGGGCATTAAGGACATTGGTCAAGGATTACTCGTTAGCGATACCGTTGCTACAATGGCAGCCATTGCATTCATCACCGGTTTAGTGTCGTATTTCTGGGCACCGAAAAAATATCTGTTCTGGGCATCATACGCTGCCTTTGCAATTCTCGCCATAACGACCGCGGCTTTAATTATTAGTACGGGAGACACCTCATCGCCATTTGTCGCTCTATGGATGGTTGTCGGTGTGTTTGCCGGCATTTTTGGCATGTACGGACTATTGCCACTCTTTATTCTCATGGCTGCGTATATGATATTGCAATTTGCCCTAGGGACACTCGGCCGCGAAGCAATCGTCACAATCGTTCTTGCCGGCGAACTACCACTGGTTATTAGCTATTTAATTTGGCACACCAAAAAAGAAGGTGATACATCAGCTGACCGAACCTACCGTGATCTTGCTACCGAATTAAATCAAGTTGCCAACAAATCGGATGTCGTTATTAATGCCATTGCCGATGGTGTGATTTCACTCGACGACAAAGGCGTCATTCAGCTGATCAACCCAGCCGCACAACAAATAATTGGATGGGGGAAGCAAGACGCACTGAACCTCGACTATAAATCAGTCCTAAAA
Organism: Candidatus Saccharimonadia bacterium; assembly: GCA_023257145.1. GTDB lineage: Bacteria > Patescibacteriota > Saccharimonadia > Saccharimonadales > Saccharimonadaceae > UBA6022. The sequence goes on from JALRDA010000074.1 coordinate 3,286, forward strand.
CTGCTCGACAACAAAGGGAGTGAACTAACCCCAGCAACCGACCCCATCGCTGAAGCGCTCTCGACCAACAAACAGGTGACCAATAACTCACTAACGCTACTAACTAATTCACAGAAGAAACTCCTCGTCGCAATCAACGTCTCGCCAGTCGGGCAACTAGGCGCCGGCGCGATCATTGTGTTCCGAGACATTACCAAAGAAAAATCAGAAGAACGCGAGCAAGCAGAGTTTATTAGCACTGCCAGTCACGAGATGCGTACGCCTGTTGCGTCGATAGAAGGCTACTTAGGACTAGCACTCAACCCAGCAACGGCGACAGTTGATGTTCGGGCGCGTGATTTTATCAACAAAGCACACGAATCCGCACAGCACCTTGGACGCCTATTTCAGGACCTTCTCGATGTCACAAAAGCAGAGGACGGACGACTTTCAAACAATCCAAAAGTTGTCGATGTCGTCGCTTTTACGAGCGACATTATCCAAGGCCTCAAGCCGCGAGCTGACGAAAAGGGACTGCGCACACTATTCAAGCCCGTTCCAGATACAGAAAGCAAAGAGCGACGCCTAAATCCCGTCTTTTACGTAAACGTCGACAATGACCACTTACGTGAAGTGATCGGCAATCTTATCGAAAACGCCATTAAATACACTCCAAAGGGCGATATTATCATCGACATCACCGGCGACAATGATAACGTCAAAATCAGCGTCGCCGACAGCGGCATCGGCATTCCAAAGGAAGATCAAACACACTTATTCCAAAAATTTTACCGCGTCGATAACAGCGAAACCCGTGAAATTGGCGGCACTGGTCTGGGGCTATATCTTTGCCGTCGCTTGACCGAAACAATGAACGGACGTCTTTGGGTCGAGAGTGAGTACAAGCAGGGAAGTACTTTCTACCTCGAACTACCGCGAACTAGCCATGAAGATGCCATGCAGCTCATCGAATCCGCAAGCATGCAGCACGAAAGTCCGACGATTAGCAGTGCTCAGTCTTATGTTACCTACGAAGAAGTGCCATCCCCGGAAGTCCTGTCAAATACACAACCGCAGCCACCAGCCGTCTATCAAGCGCCGCAATCTTACCAGCAGCCAATCCAACAGTCAACACCGCCTCAGCAACCAGTCACACAACCCATCCCACTCAACCAGCCGTCACCACAGCCAAATCAGCAAAACGCAGCCCCACAGCCGCAGTACACCCAAGACATTCCTCGACCGCTATCGGCACGCACACAGCCCAATACACCGCTAAGTGCTATCGAACGAAACCCAAGTCAATTCATTCAGCCTCGCAACAACAATCCTCCGTCTTCGCCACGAGGTTAAAATCAAAAAAATAAAGCATAAGAGCTATAGCATTTTCCTATTTATTTGAGTACAATAGGGGTAATATGACCAAAATACTACTGGTAGAAGATGACAAAAGCTTACGCGAAATTTATGGCGTACGCCTACTAGCCGAGGGATACGACATCGTATCAGCCGGTGACGGTGAAGAAGCACTTGCTATGGCAATTAAAGAACGTCCTGAACTTATCGTCAGTGATGTGATGATGCCAAAAATTAGTGGCTTTGACATGCTCGACATTCTCCGCTCAACAACCGAAACAAAAAATATCAAAGTTATTATGATGACCGCCCTCAGCAGTGAAGACCAACGCGCACGCGGTGAAGCCCTTGGCGCCGATCGCTACCTCGTCAAATCTCAGGTGGGCATTGAAGATGTCGTACGAACCGTTCACGACGTACTCGGCGATGCGCCAGTCGCAAGTATCACACCAGCACAAGCTTTTGGCACACCAGCACCAAGTGCACTCCCACGCAGCAGCACTCCAGGCGTACCGCCTCGCCAGCCAGCACCAACCTATCAGACACCCGGAACAGCAACACCAGCTACTCCAGTAGCACCAGCCCCTCAGCCACCCGTCGCCGCTCCAGCGCCAACAGGCATGCCACAGCCAACCGCACCCTTTTCGACACCTCGTCCAGCTAATCTAGGGGATCGCATCATTCATCCAGCGGCTCCAGACAATCTCCCAAAGCCAGATCTTGGTAGTTTAATTGAGCAAGAACTAAGTCAGTTAGATACACCGACTACTTCAGCAGCACCACAAGCAGCTCCGGCACAGCCGGTAGCAACTCCTGTGGCGCCACAAACACCGACAGCGCCAGCAGCACCCTTTGAAGCAGTGCAGCCAGCCACACCGACACCAGTAGCAGCACCGACAGAAATGCACGGTGCTTCACCAGTTTTCTTCGACGAGCCCGCGCCTGTCACACCCCAGCCTACCGCGCCTCAAACACCTCCAGTCAGTACTCCTCAGGTGCCACCACGCATCTAAGATGCTATAATCGGTCATAATGACTCAATCTGATCCTGAAAAAACAATTCGCCTAAACAAATATATCGCGCTCCACTTAGGGCTGTCTCGTCGCGAGGCTGACGACTACATTGACCGCGGCTACGTAAAAGTTAATGACATCGTCATCAATTTAGGTGCGCGGATTGCAGAAGGCGACCGCGTTGTCGTTAACGGCAAACCTATCGTCGCTGAAACAAAGTTCCAGTACTTAGCACTTAATAAACCAGCTGGATACGTCTGTTCGCGCGCCTCACAAGGCGGCCTACCGACCGTGTACGAACTTCTTCCGCCCGAATATCACCACTTAAAAACAGTAGGGCGGCTTGATTTCGCCAGTTCGGGACTAATACTACTTACCAACGACGGCGACTTTACTTATCGCTTAACACACCCTAAATTCGCGAAGACAAAAGTATATAAAGTCCGCCTCGACCACGAGCTCGAACCACTACATCAGCAAATGATCAGCGACTACGGTGTTCAGCTAGAGGATGGACCAAGTAAAATGTCGCTCGAACGACTATCCGATGGTGATCGAATAGACTGGCAGGTAACCATGAGTGAAGGACGTAACCGCCAGATTCGCCGCACATTCAATAGTCTGGGGTACGAAGTGAAAAAACTACACCGAATTACCTTTGGTAATTATTCGATAGGTGATATACAGCCTGGCAAATTCGAAATCGTCGATATGCGATAGGTGATATATAGCAGAAATTATTGACTTTACATTGCTTGTATGATATAATTTATATGTTCTCGTACCCCACATCTAAGGAGCATCATGCAGGTAATCGTGCCAGCTACTGCCGCACCGAGGCGAATCGTCTCAACCATACGCAAGTACTCTTTAGAGTACGCTGACGGCAAAAGTCCGCGCGACATCACGAAAGACTTTCGCCCCGATGTCCACCGGGCAATCGTTTTTCCAACGCTTGGACTGATTCACGCCATCACCGATGACGAGGTGACCGCATTTGAATGCGTACAATCCCAGTCTCACTGGCCAATGGCGCTGGCGGACGCGTTAATCGGTCTCGGCTTCTACAAGACGACCACATCTGTCCCGGACGAACTTACCAAGTTCATCCCCGGAGCAGATCCGCATTATATCGTCACCAAGATCCCCGACTCCAACGAATCTACATTCGACCTCATGCAATAGCCCTTAGTTTTACCGAGAACAGCCTCGCTCCCAACGTGCAATACACGTAGGCGGCGAGGCGTTTTCATTGATGGGGAGGGGTGCTATATCGCTTATGCTCGCAAACTTATTTCATCTCTGTTATAATTAACTAAAGTTTATGGCATCAAAGTTACCAACAGTAGCAATCATTGGGCAAGCGAACGTCGGTAAGAGTTCGCTTTTTAATCGTCTCGTCCGCTCTCAGCAGGCGATCGTCGCCCGTGAAGCCGGTACCACTCGCGATAACGTTCTTGGTCGCGTTGAATACAACTACCACAATTTCTGGCTGGTTGATACTGCCGGCCTAAAGGACCCTAACGACGAATTCGAAGCCTCAATTCAAGAGCAAATCACTGAAGCCGCCGAAGCCGCGGACGTTATCCTTGTCGTCGTTGACAGTAGCCAGTACGCCAGCGACCAAGATAAATTCGTCGCCAAAAAAGCCCTCAAAAGCAAAAAACCAGTACTGCTAGTTACGAACAAAGCCGACCTTAAAGAGTCGCTGCCAAACGACGAATTTAAGCGTCTTGGTATCAAATCTATCATTCGCGCCTCAGCAGAACACAACCAAGGCATCGTTGATATTCTCGATGAAATTGTCGCCCTTATTCCTGCTAAGTACGAAGAAACCCCTGACGACATCCTGCGCGTTTCACTCATTGGCCGTCCAAATGTCGGTAAAAGCAATCTTTTCAACAGCCTTGCTGGCAAGCAGCAGGCCATTGTCGCTAATATCGCTGGCACAACGCGCGACGTCAACCGCGTCTCGATTCGCTACGGCGCACGCGACATTGAACTACTTGATACAGCTGGCATGCGAAAACCTGGCAAGCAAGAAGTCGGTATCGAAAAATTCTCCGTCCTTCGCACACTTCAGGCAATCGAAGAGTCGGACGTCTGTTTCTTATTGATGGACGTTAATGAACTAAACACCCAGCTTGACCAACGCCTCGCCGGTATTATCGACGAAGCAGGCAAGGGCATGGTTATCGTTGTCAGCAAGTGGGATAGTGTCGTCGACAAAGACGCCTACACTCGCGATGCTTTGGCGCCACAGATTGCTCGCAACTTCAAGTTCACCCCATGGGCACCACTCATCTTCACGAGTAGCGTGACTGGTCAAAACGTCACCAAACTATTTGACCTAGCCCTTGATATCGACGCTCGTCGCAAACAAGAGACAAAGACGCGTAAATTAAACGACTTACTGCAGACCGCTGTTCAAAAACACCCGCCAGCAGGCCTAAAGAATACTCATCCAAAGCTTCGCTACATGGTTCAGACCGACACGTCACCACCATGGTTCGTTATCTACGGCAGCAACCTGAAATTTGTTCACTGGTCATACAAACGCTACC
>JALRDA010000019.1 GCA_023257145.1 Candidatus Saccharimonadia bacterium
CCTGTCTGACCAGCGATCAAAAGGTGGGGCATTTTATTTAGCTCACCGACAACTGCCTCGCCGGAAATATCTTTACCAATCGCAAAACTTAGCGGTTCATGGTTATTGCGCCACTGTTTGGCCGTTAAAATACCATGCAGACGCACATCGGCCGCTTTGCGATTTGGCACTTCGATACCGACAGCACGCTGGCCAGGAATCGGCGCTTCAATACGCAAACTTTGTGCTGCTAGGTTAAGCGCGATGTTCGTTTCGAGTGCTGTAATGCGCGTGAGCTTAACGCCACTTGGCGGTTTCAAAGTATACTGCGTTACCTTCGGCCCAATATTAGCGCCTTCCATTTCAACATCAATATTAAATTCGGCGAGTGTATCACGAATGGTCTGCGCATTTTGCTGGACGTCACCGGCGTCAGCTGGTGATTGTTTTTTCTCGAGTAAATCCACACTTGGTGATTGCCAATTAGGGTCGCTGACCGTCACAAGTGCCGCTTTATCTTCAGCAACCTTGTCCTGCGGCACGCTTCCCTTCATACTTGAACGACGAGATGGCTTCTTGTCTTCAGCCACCACTTCATCAGCACCTAGCATCGGAACGCCTGCATTTAGTTTCAGCTCACCAATCGTCGATGGTTTTGGCGCATCAGCTGCTGCAACCTTGCGCATAACTTTGACGTTGGCGTCTTGTTCAGCTTGATCGGTTCGCGTTAAATCAGCAATCTTGTGAATAACGGTAATTGGCGAAATACGTAGCACGAATAATGCCGTCACAATGATAAGTAGCACGTAAATAAATGCGCCTACGCCACTATCCACCATGGCGAGCATGGCGCTGTTCGCCAGGTCGCCGACAAAGCCACCGGTTGGTCGGCCAGTACTTTTCATCAATCCAAATAGCCCCGCAAACCACACAATCATCATTGTTGTAGCGAACTTGGTCACAAACGGAATACGATTATTAGTTGCGCGGAAGATTTCGACAGCAATGTAAATAAATAAAATCGGAACCACATATTCAGCGTAGCCAATTGTCTGAGCCGCCGAGTTATGCAGCCACTCTAGCACTGGACCACCTGCCCCAAACCATGTCACGACAAGCAGTAGTGAAATGGCAATCATAAAGACTGCGCCGACTTGCGCCCAAAATCCATGTGGCAAGCTATGCTGCGGAGCGGATGGTGCTTTACCTTTTTTGCGAGTTGCTTTTTTCTTTTTAGCCATAATCGTTCTTGTCTATATTATAAGCGCTTACGCTACTGATTGATACAGTATATTATAGCAAAAAATACTACAAATTGCAATAGGCTTATGGCTAGCCATGGCGCCTATCAAAATAGCACCCGAGCGGGTGCTATTTTTACTTAGCCTAATGCTAGTATGGACGCGAGTCCTGCGCTTGGCGAGCCTTTGTGTCAGTCGCCTCTGTGTCTGGCACTACTGGTGAGGGAAATTTCTTGGCCTCTGGGCGTTCCGGGCGTGGACCTCGGTCATCGCGGCGGTTATTATTACCACCTTGACGATTGTCGCCGCCGTTATTGCCACGGTTGTCGCCACCTTGACGGTTTTGTCCGCCACCACCGCCACCGATTTCATTAATCACTGGGATGACGATTGGCGTGCGCCGTGTCTGGTCGTAAAGAATGTGTGTAATTTCGTCTTTCAACTCTTTTTTCATCACATCTAGGTCGATCCGTTTGCCAGTGAAGCTTTTGGCTACTTTTTGCTTGAGATACTGACGAATCATATTCATCAACTCTTCACTATCGCGTAGGTAGATAAAGCCGCGGCTAATGATGTCAGGGCTCGTCATCAGACGACCGCTACCACGAGCAACCGTTAGAACAATGACAAACATACCTTCGGCAGCCATGTGAATACGATCCTTGAGGACTACCTCTGATACAGTTGCACCGCTGTCGTCGTACATAATACCGCCAACTGGGAT
>JALRDA010000036.1 GCA_023257145.1 Candidatus Saccharimonadia bacterium
GGGCGATTCGCCAGATGTAGTTAGAGAGCCCACCAACCGCGTTGGGATTTTGCAAATTACAGCTGCCATCGGTCAACCCGTTATACCACGCGGGAATTGTTAATATACGCGTATCGCAGGCTGCAGCAGTCGTTTGTGGTGTTGCTACCGTTAATAAAGCGCCACCAGCTGTCGTGACAAAAAGTATAGCGGCAAACCAATGCTGTATCGTTCGTTTCATATAGTCCTTTCGTTTTGCCATTTAGTTAAATATCCCACCTGGTATCAGGAAGTTGAGTAATACGAACATTAATCCGTAGGCAACCAAGCCGATAACGACGTTTTTAATGTAGTTCATACCAGCCTTGGCTTGGTCGGGCTTGTCCGACGCGCTCGCGTACAGCGCAGCACCGTAAGCAATACCACCCACCGCGACGATACCTACACCAGCGGTCAGGATATTTAATGTCAGTATCAATAAGTACCAAACACCGTTATTTTTTGTATCCGTTCCTGCGGACTGCGTACAGGTGATGATTGCCGTCTTTGCGCCGCCACACTCGCCACCACCAGTCGGTGCGACGTTATTTGTCGGTGTGTTACCCGTATCGCTGATTGGCTGCTGGTTATTCGCATAAGCCGGTAAGGCGCTAGCTACTGCAGTGACCATAATAGTTAGTGCGAATAGTGAAGCTGTGATTGTTTGTTTTATTTTCATAACTACTATATAAAATACGATAAATTAAACGGTTCCGCAAGTTTTTCTTACGCTTACTGTGATCTGTCAAGCTAATACTGTTGTAACAGCACGCAATTTAAAAACGCCTCGTGACCGAGGCGTTAATTGTAGTAGAAAGGACAGGGAGTACAGGTGGGTGCCGAGTGAGCGCGTGCTCGCTCGACACCCACAGGTTACAAGCCGGAATTCATGATGATTGAATGTCCGATCGGAAACACACAAGCAAAGCCAGCAGCAACCGTCCAAAGAAGCGAACCCAAGATCGAGAAGTGTTCTTCAAAACTCAGGGACTGAATCGCTTGGTAGGCACATACCAGTGGCAAGGCGATAATCACCCAGACAATTAGGGTGACAACTATCCAGCCGATTGCAGCAAACGGCTGAACCCAGCCAAGTGACTCAAACCACTTCACCCAACCCAGCGAACCCATCGTTTCGTTACCGAATATGGCGGCAAACCAGTCGTCAGCAAAGCCAGATGCTTTCACCAGCATAATGACCAGGAACAGAATAACTGCGGCAACGATCGAGATAACCAGCGCCCACAAGATCCGACCTGGTGCCCGGCGACGCAGAACACCGATAATAAGCGGCAGTACTACGAGCGCCACCGGCAGCCACCAAATCAACGAGCTCCAGTAGTCATTGCTATTTGACCTGACAAACAAGCCAATGAATGTAGCAATTACCAAAAACAGCGCAATGACCGCCACCAATCCGACACGGATTGCCCGATCGATACTCATCCTGCGGTTATTTACGCTAGTCTGCTCCGCGTCATGATTTTCATACGGACCAACTTCGATCGGAGAATGTGTTTCATCACGATCTGGCCGCACCTGTGTCATAGGGGTTGTCGGAGCGTGATTCTGAGGAACGTTTGTTGTCAAACGACCCACCAACCTTTCATACTAATAAAGGGCGCGCAGCGTATCTCACTGACGTCTTAATAATATAATATCATAATATTTGATTTTTGTAAATTAAAAGCTGTAATAATCAGAGGTAAAGCGTCTTGACTTTTACACAATAAAATGATAGACTAACAGGTATATGTGGGAATTGCAAATTGCAAATCCGTTCGCCAATTGGTCGATACGGAAACTACTTTCTCTTGTCGCGGCAGCACTTGTGACGATATTTTCGTACCTTCTAATTACCACGCCTAATGTAGGCGCGGCCGATGCAAGCTGGGCACAGGGATCATTAACCTATAACAATCAAACGTACCGCGGCCCGACCAAACCAACCCCTGACCATCAACTAACAGATGGTTCGGTTTTATACACATATCTCGAACCACAGGCCGCTTTTGCCTCTCAAAAGATGCATGTCATCTATTTCCCGCCCGGTACTGACACTTCAAAAGCCCAGTCCGCTAGCTATGTCACGTATGATCGCGGTACAACAGGGGACTTAACAAACAAATCGTCAGTCACGGCCGTATCGATTGATCCGACCACATTAGCCGCATCCAAAGAAGCCGCTAATGAATCGACTTCATCCTGCAAGCTCGACGGCATCGGCTGGATCATCTGTCCAGTTACTAATGGCCTGGCGGTCGGGATGGACTGGGTATTCAATATGATCAGTGGGTTCCTTAGTGTCCGACCACTAGATACAGTGACGACTAGCACGATGTATAATGCCTGGTCGGTAATGCGCAACTTTGCAAATGTTCTGTTTGTCATCTTCTTTATCTTTGTTATCTATTCGCAGCTGACATCTGCCGGGCTGAATAACTACGGCATTAAACGAATTTTACCGCGTCTGATTGTCGCGGCGATTTTGGTAAATATCTCGTACTGGATTTGTGCAATTTTTATCGATCTATCAAACATCCTTGGGTATTCATTCCAAGATCTATTCATTAATATGCGTAATTCAATTATTGGTAGCAATGCGAATAGTTGGGATCTCATCAGCTGGGAAAGCTTGACGACATTTATTCTATCCGGCGGTGCCATCGGCGGGGCAGCGATCGCCGGTGCAGCTGCGTTGACGTCAACACTTGCCGGATCGTTTGCTGTCGGTGGACTCGCCCTCGTACTTGCACCAATTCTACTTGGCGCGTTTTTGACCGTCATGGTCGTATTGATGATTCTTGCCGCTCGACAGGCGATTATTACACTCCTCGTTATCATTGCACCTATCGCGTTTGTGGCGTTCATTTTGCCAAACACCGATAAATGGTTTGATAAGTGGCGTGGCTTGTTTATGACAATGCTTATTATGTTCCCAGCATTTTCACTTGTATTTGGTGGTGCACAACTAGCGGGTATTTTAATTATTCAAAACGCTAAAGACATTAATACCGTTCTATTCGGTATGGCCGTTCAGATTGCGCCGCTTGCAATTACGCCGCTGCTATTTAAGTTAAGTGGTTCGCTACTTGGTCGTATCGCTGGTATCGTCAACAATCCAAGTCGCGGTATTTTGGACCGAACAAAAAATTGGTCCAAAGACCGTTTGGATGCACGCCGAGCCGATCAAATGAAAATCAATCAACAACGTGACGCGGCTGGTACATTAGGCCGACGAAACTTCGCCCGCCGTACCGCACTTCGCTTTGATCAACAAAAGCGCCTTCGCGAAGGTAAGCGCGCAATTGACGAAAGCGATGCTACTGCAATGTTTAACAACTCACAGATGGGCCGACAGCTCCATGAAGCACAATACACCAGTAATAATTTCAAGGAGCGTGTTGAAACAAGTATTAATACCGAACTTAAAGGCAGGATCAACGTCGAAGGTTCACAATTAAACCTCGACAATATTAAGCTAGAAGCAGCAAAAGCACAATTACAAGATCAAGAATCCCTCAATACACAGCGAATGGCCGAGTACCGCACGGCTACATATCTAGAAAAACACGCTAACCCTATATTTGGTAATGAAACTATCGAAACACTCAAGGCGCTTCAAGGTGCCGAGACAGAAATTGCCATGCGTGGGCTTGCAACACAAAGTGCCAAGCGTGTTAGCGATAGTGAATTTGCTAGTTACTTGAAAGATAATGAACAAGCCCAGATGGACAGTGGATGGATGGAAGGACCGACAGGGGCTCAGCGTGCACTGGCAGCCGCCTACAAAACACAATCGTCTCACCATCAAGAAGCCGTTTCAAACGCTGGCGTCATTATCGATGCCGGTAACTACAAAGACAACCAAATTACTAAACTTGCGCTCGGAGATAGCGGTTCAACCGGTATCAAGATCACTGATGACGTCCGGGAAGCAGCAATCAAGCGCATCGCTGGCGGCGGCAATGCTACTGAGATCATTGAGTTAGCAAGGGACATTGATGTTACCGATATGTCACAAGATCTTCGTCAAGCTCTCGGTGACACTCTGCTAACAAACTCAGCGAAGCCGAAGTGGATAGGGGCAGGTACAGCAGCCGCCTTCAAGGCCGGTACCGTGCCCGCAGCAGGTCAGGATCGCCTGAAGGAGTTTGTCGTCAATACTATCAATGATAATAAGTTAGGTGCAGCCGAAACACTTGTAAGTCAAGATAAAGATTACCTCAAGGTTGTCCTCGACACCCTCACCGACAGTCAGGCAAGTAACAATATTAACCTTGGCGAAAAACAAAAACTTAAAGAGCAAATCCATGTCGCGCTACACGACAATAGATTCAAGGGTCGTATCGCAGAACGTGACCTCAACCTTGGCGGTATCTATAATGCACTTCGTGATGTGCAATTAGAAT
>JALRDA010000087.1 GCA_023257145.1 Candidatus Saccharimonadia bacterium
TGGCATGTCGTAACCCTCTACGAAATCTATTGTCACGCCGTCTGCTGGTGAATAGCGTTGTTTGTATACCTCAGGGTAGTGACCTGATTCGCCGTAGTGCAAAAAGGTTGCTTCAGATATTTCTGTCTCGATTTCGGTTCGTTCAAGGGTGATGTTCTGTACTTCGCCGCGGGTTTTTAGGGCGGCGCTATATATCACACCATGTTCTGACTCGCTCCGGCGAAGTCGTAGGCTGTACTCGTCGGTTGGACTACTTAGGTATACTTGGTGAATTGATTCAACCGGACTGCCTAAGAGGGGTGTTAAAAGTTCGGGGTTGGAGGCGGTAAATTTTTGCTCACGCTCGCTATAATCTTGCTCAAATTCTTTTTGTTCAATGAAGTGGTTTACGGTCATTTTACTGCCCTTCTGTGAAGTAGTTACTGATTACAGTATGACTATAGCGTGCTACTATAAATGTGAATAGAAAGTATAATTTGAGTCAAATATGTTTGAGCAGCGTCCAATCGAACACCACATACAAAAATACATAATAGGGGTGTTAATCCACCAAAAATACGCTCGTTTTCGTGATCTTCGCCCGCCAAAAGTCGACACAAACCTGTTTAGTTACCACTTAAAATGCCTACTAACAACACAGTGGGTTGAAAAGAATGACCATGGTTACACGCTGACACCTCTTGGTCTGTCGTACGTTGACCGTGTGAGCATAAAAGCACTCAATGTACGGTCACAGCCAAAAATTATTACCATGCTGTTAATTCAAAACAGTGACGGCGACGTGTTGTTGCAAAGGCGAAAAAAGCAGCCGTACATCGACACATGGACCTTGCCGTACGGAAAAACGCATATCGACGATAAATCGCTATTGGCTAGTGCACAGCGCGAGGCAGGTGAAAAGCTGCAATTGTATGACACCTCACTACGCCACGTTGGCGATGTCTATATACGTGTTCGCCACGTTGGCGAAATCATGTCGACCACACTGGCTCACGTCTTTCGGTTTGAAACTGACGACATACCGGCCGATGATGACATGCAGTGGGTGCAGCCGCTTAAGCTTGCGCGACTCAACCTTGCGCCAGCGGTAGAGGCAATTGTTACGCGCAGTTTCTTTGGCGATGAACATTACTTTGCGGAGTTTGAAGAAGATTGGATAGAGTAGGAGCGCTCTTCTTGGTGCACGAAAACTTCATGTAGTAAGGAGAGTGCCCGAGTACGGCACGAATGCTGTACTCGGTGCGTCCTCTATCTAGCTAAAGTGTGGCGACTTTGTGTTGCGGGCAATGGAATCCGTCCAAGAAAGTGAACGGAATTGCGTCCTTCGCGATGTGTTGCATGAAGTCTTTGTCGGCGTGCGGCAACGCATACTGCAGGGTAGGTAGCATGGAGCGCCACTCGACCGGGAAGCAGAAGATGTCGATATGACGGGCTGAGATACCCGACCACAGTTCGATGGACTCTTCGCTGATATCGAAGTATTCGAATATTTCCTTTCGACGAATTTCTTTTGCCTCGTCATGATAGCCATCGAGAAGCATTGCTTTCCCTAGAGCTCGAGTGAGATGCTGATTGAGCGACTGAGCGAAGAGTTATTCGGTCAGAAGGATCAGATCGTAATCTGAGGTGACTCGCTCGACGCCTCGCGCGCGCGAACCGAACAGCTCGACACCCTTGATGAGCTCGTATCCGCCAAACATTGTTGGTCGAGTAATGCCGCAAAGGGTGTAGGCCAGGCGGTTTGCCTTGTGGCGATTTTCAACAAGTTTCTTAGGGTTGTAGACTTTCTGAAAGAATGACTTTGTAGACATAACAACCTCACTATACTGGATAGAAGTAGAAGGCGCGTCGTCAACTAACGGACAAGTATAGATAATTATACCATATAAGCCGCTATATTACAATAAGTTAGTACCGCGACAAGCAAGTTTGGTTATCGATTGATCTGTTCACGTAACCATTCGTCAATTGAGCCCGCACCCATAGCCACTACGAACTTACCTTCAGAGCGCGCGTTTTGTATATTATTCCATAGTGTATCGTTGAGCTCCGCTATGTGTATGGTATCGCGATTCGTAAGGTTGGCAGTCAACTCTTCTGGTTCCAGGATAGTAAGATCTGGATCCTCGCGGCTTAGGTAGGTCGGTAGCCAGTAGGTTTGTTCGGCCAGTTCAAACTGATTTGTGTAATCATTTTTTATTTGATGCTGACGTACGTTTTGATGTGGCTGGTACACAAGTACAACGCGATCACTTAGCTCGCGCGCCATCTGCAAGGTTGCGGCGATTTCCACCGGGTGGTGTCCATAGTCGCTGTATAGCCCATCGGCTAGTTTTTCGAAGCGACGATTTGTGCCGGGAAATGAGGCAATAGCAGCTCTACGCGACACATCGTCACCAATACTCAAGTATTCGAGTGTCTTTATGACGAGCGTTGCGTTGGCGCGGTTATGTATGCCCGCAAGCGTGACGTCGCACACTTCATCGTCGCGTAGAATCCATGCAGTTTCAGGTTTGAGGATAAATTCATTCGTCTGGAGGTGCGCCCAGGTGATGACATGATCAGATTGTTGCGCGAACTGACTGAAGGCGGTCGTGTAGT
>JALRDA010000041.1 GCA_023257145.1 Candidatus Saccharimonadia bacterium
CTGCCGATGACGATAAGATCATAATCAAATGTTACTTTTTTTGCCATTGATGTTCTCCTTAGATGACCAAACGGTGATGTTTATATAAATAGGCGGCTTCGGGGTGATAGGATTCGAGGGTTTCGGCGGCTTTACGGCGTAGGTCGGCGCTGGTGACTTCGGGTTTTTTTTCTAGCCAGATGATGACCGCATCGCAGACGTTGTTGGCGGTGTTTTCCGCGACGCCGTCAGGACTACGAACGCTCAGACACGCAGCGCGTATGCTGGCGTGTAGTTTCGGACGCTCAAATGATTCGGTCGGGCGATGGCCGCCGCGCTTGATAATATCGATCGCTTTGCCGCCAGTCATTTAAAATGTCCCAACGACAGCTGCCGACATAGCGACAACTTTATCAACATATAAATAGAGACCAAGAATTAACAAACCGCTACCTGCAGCAAACTGCAAAAAGCGTTTATTCGATTCGCGCCATTTCTGAATACTGCTGAGTTTGTGGCCACTGCCAATCAAGCCATTAATAAGGAGGAGCGAGGCAAGGGATATTACGGTGTACATGAGGATTGCAGCTAGTTGCCACATTGGTGCGAGCTGCACCATGACCAGCGCACTGATTGCCATTGGCGCAAAGATAAAGATTAGTTCGGCGAATACACTACTAAGCCCCAGGCTGAATGCTTCGGCGCTAGATTTGGTGCGCTTTGTGCGGTCGCTTAGATAACGCGCCATTCCGCGGGGAATCCATAAACTCGTGCCAGGCGTCCGACGGTAATAAAATGCCCACACCGCAATACCGAGCCCTATCAAAAGGCCGGTTCCGGCAGCCCAGGCCAGTGGCGGGATGGCGCTACCAAACATAAGCTGCAAAACAAAGGCAATAAATGAAAGTAGTAGGAGTGTCATGAGGGCGACGCCGAACGAGTATGCGTTAGTGAGCCGCAACAGTTTCGCATGCTTGGCTTTGCTGCCAATTGCATGGCCACTAAGAAGGGTAAGGACGCTCACGCTAAGCTGAAAACTAGCGTGGATCAAAGCCGCGAAGGCGATAATAGCAAATGAATGTATCATTATTTTTTTGTTTTTAGCCTACCTTTGTCTTAGTTATAGCATAAGCATACTAAATTGGTCAAAATTACCGCATATTACTATTGCTTTTTTATAACATTTATGCTTAAATAGATACATAAGACAATAAAAACAAAAAGGACGCAAAAATGGAATTAAGTTCCACGAACATTGAACAAACCCCGATTAGTGACATCCTTAATTTGGCGAGTTGGAATCGCCCACGTAGTAGCGAAGAGTTGCAGAACTTTATTCGCACACACCATAATCGCCTGCCCGACGATACTGAATTAGAGTAAAATATTTCACAATTTATTATTTCTTCCTATGGTATGATCTGCATACAACAAGTAAAAGGAGCTAATAAATATATGAATAATGGTAACGATGAACAAGTGACGCAAGTGCGCGAATCAAATACAGTACAGGACGGTACAAATGTACGTCAACAGACTGTTGCGACGACGCAAAACGTCGGTAGCGGTGTTGTTGCGCGACGTGTCATTTATTACATTGCTGGCTTCATCATTGCCCTACTGGTGCTACGACTAATCTTGCTACTACTGGCCGCAAATCAAGGCGCGCCATTTGTTGACTTTGTCTATGGTCTAAGTGGATTCTTTGCATGGCCATTCTATGGCATATTTAGTTATCAGCCAACGTATGGTCAATCTACCTTTGAAATCAGTACGGTAGTCGCAATTATTGTGTATGCACTCGTTGCTACCGGCCTGGCAAGACTATTTACACTTACCAGCAGTCGTACAGACGTTTAAGTAATCAGCGCGATTTTAAAAGCTCGTCAGTTATTTATTGGCGAGCTTTTTGCTGTAATGCGGATATGTAAAAATGTGACTTTTTTTACATTAATTATTTCGCTAGGACGGTACTATTGACAGTGCATCAGTGATAAGTAGAAAAGGAGAAGCTATGATGACAGGAGATACACTCAATCGAACGTTTAGTATACCCGATCTACCTCGCAGATCATTTGGCGAAGACACAGCGGCAATTGAAGTGCCGCGTGCCGGTATGCTATACGACGGTCACTTGGTTGACCCATTTGAACCTATGAGAGAAGAATGGCTGGGCGACGAAGTAAATTCGAACCCACTTGCATCTGAGGAAAAGGATGTCGAGGAATCACGCTACGGCGCAAAATTGGGCGGGTTAGCCATGGGCCTTGATAAGGAGGGATACGATGAAGACGAAGATCAATCTATGGAGTCGCCAGATGACGAAGGTGACCACGAAGAAAGCGAAGGTGAATATGACCGAAGTACGTAAAAAAGAAATCATTCCAAAATATTATTCGGCACATCACCGCATTGTCGTATCTGTAAATCATAATTAACGCAAGGAGGCGTAGTCATGCGGCGGCAAATCATAACGTTTATTGGCATTGTGTTGTTCGCTGGGGCAGTAATCGGCCCATTAGCGTATGCTAGTGCTACCGTTGGCGAAGCGTCACAGGACTCCTCTACTGCAGTGAGTGCAGGTGCGACTGCGACGCAGGCCGTAATAACACCATCCGGTTCTACTGGTAATACTTCCAGCGTGCAGTCGCAGCAAAGCGGGTATGGGTACGTGGCAATCGGTGACTCAGTTGCTGCGGGCGCCGGCTTACCGGCGCTACCGAACGCGACTGCCGAGGACGAATTGTGTGATCGCTCATCGCAGGCATATCCCTATATTATTGCCGAGCAGTTGCAGCTACCAGTTACGCATGTCGCA
>JALRDA010000006.1 GCA_023257145.1 Candidatus Saccharimonadia bacterium
GTTCGATCATCCAGATCAAAAGGATTTTTTGGTGCAAGAGGCCATTAATATGCTCTATGGATTATACGATCCGGGACATACAGGCATTGTCGGTCCGCGCCTTGAACATATCTTCCGTAATTGCGCATTGCTTTTAATGTCGGATCCAAACGGGGGGACATTCATTGATATACCAAAGCTGCTTATTGATGAAGATTTTATGAAGAGTAAGTTGAAGTACGTCACTGATCAAACCGTGCTTGATTTTTGGACTAAGGAATTTCCAAATTCGCAGCGCTCAAACGAGTCAGGCGAGGTTATCAGTTGGGTCGTAAGTAAATTTGGCCCATTTATTTCTAACGATTCGATGCGTAATATCATCGGTCAGACAAAGAGCGGATTTAATCTTCGCGATATTATGGACAACAAGAAGATTCTGCTCGTCAACCTTAGTAAGGGTAAAATGGGTGAGCTCAACTCAAAGCTGCTTGGTATTATCTTTGTTATGAAGTTTCAGGCGGCGGCAATGGGGCGTGCAAATATGCCAGAGGATCAGCGCGTTGATTTCTCATTGTACGTTGATGAGTTCCAAAACTTCGCGACTGAGAGTTTTGAGTCAATCCTGTCTGAGGCGCGTAAGTATCGTTTGAATCTTATTCTGGGTAATCAGTTTATGACACAGCTAACGGATAAAATACGCGAGGCGATTATTGGTAACGTTGGTACCGTGATTAGTGGTCGCATCGGTATTACGGATGCTGAAATACTTGTGAAAAAGTTTGCGCCGACATTTGACGCAGAAGACCTAACTAAAATGCCAAACTATCAGTCAGTTACGAGCGTTATGATCAATAACGTTCCATCTGCGCCGTTTAGTATGTCGTTCGTGCCGCCTATGGGGCAAACAAATGCGCAGCTGAGTGATGCACTCAAGAGACTCTCTGCTGCGAAGTATGGTAAGCCTCGAACGGTTGTCGAGAAAGAAATTTTTACGCGCCTCGGTGCGGCGGACGCCGAAAAGAAAGCTAAGGCCGATGCGCTGAAGAAAGCTCAGCAGCAGCGTATGGCGGGAGTGCAATCTGGACCTTCGTCTCCTTCGAGCGGCGGGTCGTCTTTTCTTGACGAGTGGTTAGCTAAGCGGCAGCAAATGAATAGCGGGCCAGCCACTGCGGGTAAGTCTACTCCTTCGTCGCCTGGTATTGCGATGCAGCAGCAACCGCCATCACCGTCAACACCGCCGCCTGCGCCTCTTCAGCAGCCTAGTATGCCCTTCGAGGCAAAGGTGCGGTCTGAATCACTTGGCGCGCCAACCGCCTCTTCGGAAGCTCCTAGAATAGCCTCTGAACCAACAGCTGCGCCGTCTGGCTTACATCTGCGCGCTAAAGACGGCGTTCAGTCTGATGACGAGGTTACCTTTAAGATCCGTTAGAGGTGTAAACCTTGCTATATAAATACCCTCGCTACGTGCGAGGGTATTTATATATTCGGATGGCGGAAGCTTCTAAGATCGTTTGCCTGTGATCATGACC
The DNA here is from genome assembly GCA_023257145.1 of Candidatus Saccharimonadia bacterium. GTDB lineage: Bacteria > Patescibacteriota > Saccharimonadia > Saccharimonadales > Saccharimonadaceae > UBA6022. The sequence continues at coordinate 1,509 of JALRDA010000006.1, forward strand.
CTAAAGAAGTCGAAGAGGAGGCCAACTATCCATCCAAGGACGAAACCACCAATTGTTTCGAAGCCTGAGAGTCTGTAGCCATAATTTTTAGCAACTAGATAGAGTGCAAGTGTTGCGATGAAGGCGAATACCGCCCCCGCGAGCAGCGCGTTAGGCCGAGCAACGGTTGACTCTAGCGCATCACTTGTTTTCTCGACGACGGGGTTATGGATAACCTTGCTAAATGCGCGACTAGAGTCAGACAACTCGCTTTGTACTTTGCTGAGCCGGCGTGCATAGGCTGCATTTAGTTCCTTTTTATCGATTGCTCCGCGGCGACTGGCGGGCGGTGCGGTGCGTGACCGCTCTTTGCTGTGGCTTTTTTTCTCTATGCTGACTGCATTTTCCATCGCTTCAACGCGGGCGCGTTCGCTGGTTGTTTCGTTTGATTCGGGTGAATATTCACCAAGTTTTTCACGCTTTTCTCGCAGTATCTCTGACTGTTCGATACCAGCCTCTCGTAGAGATTCTGCATTAATTTCTGGAGATTGCGATAACTTTTCTTGATTACTCATGGTTACTCCCTTAGATAGTTCCAGCGTTTAAGTCGCGGCGAATTAGTCTTATTTCTGTTGAAGTTTGGCGTGAACGTGCGTAGAAGTAGACGGCTACGGCGATGACAATGGCAGAGAATAACATATTCTCACTTGCACCAGTGTGGGGAAGTTCAGTGATAGCTTGCTCGACCACCTTTTCGGGAGGGCATTCAACACCTACATTAAGTGTGTTACCGAAGGTGTTTGTAATCTTACAGTTATAGGATTGTGGATTCGATAAATTGACTGCCATTGCAGGAATTGTATCTTTAATCTTCACGATAATGACTTTTTCAACAGTTTCGCCAACCTTTACCTTGAAGCTCGGCCACACTGCGACTGCTGGGGTTGCCGGGCCTTCAGTGACGATTTTTCCATCACCAATATTAGTTACAGTCGCGTACTCCAGAACGTCGGCTACTGTGTCGGTCATTACGTAATCGCCCGCGTCTTTACCAGTATTTTTCACACGTAAGGTATATTGCAGCTGGTCACCCGGCCTTGCCTGGGTATTGTTTGCGTCACCAAGGGATTGCGTCAGATTGCGCACTGTTTTGGTGAGCGTAAATGTCGCGATACATTTTTTATCCTTATACCATAGTTTACTGTCACTAGGGCAAGGCTTGCACTCAGGGCTACTTTCGACGAGTGCGCTATTTACTGGGCAGCGAGGCTCTGGTGAAATAGTTAGTGACTGCGTGCAGGCGTCGCCTGTTTTTTCACCGAGGCTTGTTGATGCCGTTACTTGGGCTGTATAGGCGCCATCACGCTGAAGGGTGTAATCTATGCTGGAATCGGTTTTTGCGTCGTTTGCACGCTGATTGAGAACGACGACACCCTTTGCGTCCTTAATAACGTAGGTGTATCCTGAGATACTTGCTCCGTCATTAACACTAGCCTTTGCTTGCAGTCGAACACTATTGCGGTTCAACGAAATCACATTTAATGATGTACAGGCAGCAGATGGTTGTTTTACGGGTGGTGGTGGGACTACATAAACCGGATTGCCGCAATTAAGTGTGATTGCGAACCAGGCTCCATCGATTGCTCGCTTGCCAATTAGTGCTGGCATCGGCCAGCTTTTTCCATATGTGTCCGTAAAGCCACCGGTAAACACCGTCGTAGGACTATCGGCTACTTTGACTGGATATCGATAAGAAACACCTGCGTCAGATCGGCCAACTGATTTAATTTGACCACCGAAATCACCTGTATTATAGCTTCCGATGTAGCCATTGGCGATGTCCGCACGTGAAATGCCAAATTGGGCATAAATTTGTTTAATATCATTACGCCCAGCACTATCGCTACCGCGGTCATAAATTGCTAATAAGTCTGCTTTGTCTCGAACGCCGCTATATATAATATTGTCGGCATTGGCGGCATTGGCAGATTCAGGCGGAGTAAAAACCGCAAATGATTGCACAACAAGTGCGAGTGCAATAAAGATAAGTCCAGTCCGTCTTGTAGTCTCTTCTTTTCGTAACCGACGTGCATAAAAGCCCAACTGGCCAACAAGGGCAGGGCTGAACGCGAGATTTGAGACTAATTTTCGAAACATTTTTATTTTCTACCTTTTATTTTTTGGTTTGTGACACCTCTTGGGCTTTAGATTAGCATAAGAAATATGTTCACACAATAGCTTGAGTGAACACAAATTGTTCTGTATAATGGAAGAAATGTAAATAGCTGAACGTTTGAAGTGAGGGTACAATGACTAAACAAAAAGTAGACGATGGCTCATATGATGGGTCACAAATTCAGGTCCTGGAGGGCCTAGAGCCGGTTCGTAAGCGACCGGGTATGTACATCGGTAGTACCGGGTATGACGGTCTTCATCATCTTATTAAGGAAATTGCCGACAACTCGATCGACGAAGCTATCGCCGGTCATGCTTCGCGTGTAGACGTGACCATTCTTGACGATGGAGGTATTACGGTATCTGATAACGGACGCGGTATCCCAGTCGATAAGCATCCAAAAACAGGCTTAAGTACCCTAGAGACTGTTCTCACAGTACTGCATGCTGGTGGTAAATTTGGTGGGGGTGGATATAAGGTATCTTCTGGGCTTCACGGCGTAGGTTCAAGTGTTGTTAACGCACTATCAAACCATATGATTGCAGAAGTTTCACAAAAGGGTGAGCTGTATCGTATCGAATTTGAGCGTGGTGGTGTCAAGGTTCCTTTCAAGAAGGTTGGTAAAACAGATCGTCCTGCAGGAACGACCATTACTTTTTACCCTGATGAGACAATTTTTAAAGAAACAGTCACCTTTGATTACAAATGGGTTGTTAACTATTTGCGACATCAGGCGTACCTAACAAAGGGCATATATGTATCGGTTCGTGATGAGCGAACTAAAGATCGTGCTGCGTTTTATTTCGAAGGTGGTATTCAAAGTTACGTTAAGCACTTGAATGTCGGCAAGGATGTCGTTAGTGACAGCGTCTTTTATGTCGAGCGTCAGGTCGAAGATTCTATGATTGAAGTAGCGGTCCAGTATAATGACACTTTTGTTGAGACAGTGAAACCATTTGCGAACAACGTACTTACCCCTGATGGAGGTACGCACATTGTCGGATTCCGCTCGGCATTAACACGTGTTATCAATGACTACGCTCGAAAAAATAGCCTACTGAAAGAAAAAGAAGACAATCTAACGGGTGATGACATTCGCGAGGGACTAACAGCTATTATCCTGGTTAAGTTGCCCGACCCACAATTCGAAGGTCAGACTAAAAATAAATTAGGTAACCCTGAGGTTCGGCGATATGTTGAACAGGTGATGAATGAATACTTCTCTTACTATCTCGAAGAGAATCCAAACGTTGCCAAAAAGATTGTCGGCAAGGCACTCCTTGCCGCACGTGCGCGCAAGGCTGCTCGAGCTGCTCGCGATAATGTTATTCGCAAAGGTGCGCTTGATGGCCTAAGTCTACCAGGCAAGCTTTCTGATTGTTCAAGCAAGGATCCATCCGAATCTGAATTGTACATTGTCGAGGGAGATTCAGCTGGTGGTTCAGCCAAATCAGGTCGAGACAGTAAGACCCAGGCGATTTTGCCGCTTCGTGGTAAAGTTCTCAACGTCGAACGCGCTCGCCTAGACCGTATGCTTAATAACAATGAAATCGTTAGTCTTATTAAGGCGATGGGTGTCGGTATTAGTGATCAGTTTGATATCTCTGGACTGCGCTACCATCGTATTGTGATTATGACCGATGCCGATGTCGATGGCAGTCATATTTCTACACTGCTATTAACGTTCTTCTTCCGCTACATGCAAGAGGTTATCGACGGCGGCTATGTGTACCTAGCTAAACCACCGTTGTTCTTATTGCGACAAAACACAAAGAAATATTACGCATATAGCGACGAAGAGCGCGACGAGATTATCGCACGTATGATTGAAGAGCGCCGCGAAAAAGGTGTAGCTATCGATGAAACTGCGGATTTGAACAAGCAGGCAGGTATTACGCTACTTCAGCGCTACAAGGGATTAGGTGAAATGGATGCTGAACAACTATGGGATACAACAATGAATCCTGAGAATCGCGTCCTTATTCAAGTCAAAGTCGAAGATGCTGAAAAGAGCGATGCAATTTTTACAAAGTTAATGGGTGACCAAGTTGATCTGCGCAAGGCCTTTATTCAAAGCCGTGCGAAGTCACTGAGTCTAGAGGATCTGGATATTTAATCATGAATGACGATACAGTTGATGTAAACGATACAGCAGAAGACGCGGAGATTATAGTAGCGCCACAAACCCACTCTCGTCTTGTTGAGAATCTTTCTGTCGAAAAGGTAATGGAAGACAGCTTCTTGACTTATTCGATGAGTGTTATTGTTGAACGCGCTTTGCCTGACGTACGCGATGGTATGAAGCCAGTTCACCGTCGTATTTTGTACAGCATGGGTGAACAGAACCTACGCCCTGGTGGCCGCTTCCTAAAAAGCGCCCGTATCGTCGGTGATGTGATGGGTAAATACCATCCGCATGGTGATTCATCCATTTACTTCTCGATGGTTCGCTTGGCGCAGGACTGGGTAATGCGCTATCCACTTGTGAATGGACAGGGTAATTATGGGTCAATGGATGGTGATCCTCCAGCGGCTAGTCGTTACACAGAAGCACGCTTGGGTCGTGCTGGTAATGAACTGCTGACCGACCTTGACAAGGACACCGTAGATTTCCGCGCTAACTATGACGGTAGTGAACAAGAGCCGTCTGTATTACCAGCGAAGCTACCAAACCTCCTGCTAAACGGCCAGGTCGGTATTGCGGTTGGTATGGCGACAAACATTCCGCCGCATAATTTAGGAGAACTTGTTGATGCAACGATTCATCTGATTGATAAC
>JALRDA010000025.1 GCA_023257145.1 Candidatus Saccharimonadia bacterium
CGTTGGTACGGCTGATTATGGTCTGGGCATATACCATTGTTCGCTGTCGCCTCTTTGTCGGTAACAAACGCTTCACAGCCCTGGCAATACCAGCCTTCGTAACTGCCCTTGTAAATATAGGGTTGTAGCTTTTGCCAAATATATTGAACAGCACCGATGTGATGCGGGTCGGTCGTACGGATAAAGTCGGTATAGCTCGCACCTACTTTTTTCATTAGTGACTCAAAATTACCATACATTTGGTCAGTGTATGTCTTTGGGTCTAATCCGTTCTCGCCAGCCTTGGCGGCAATTTTATTACCGTGCTCGTCGGTACCAACCTGAAAGCGCACATCTTTCCCTTGCTGTTTTTGATAGCGTGTCCAAATATCCGCCAGTAAATAATCTAACGCGTTGCCAATGTGTGGCGTTCCATTCACGTACGGAATGGCGGTGGTGATGTATAATTTTTTTCCCATAATTGCCTTTATTATAACAGAGACGGATTAATCACGCATCATCGCGACAATCGCAAAGCGCCCATCTGACATTTGATTGCCCGCCAAATATTCACTGTGAGAAAAATAATTATCATCATCTGCGGTATCGATATTGCTTAGTTCGATTTGCTCAAGGCCAATACCTGCTTGCTCGAATTGGTCGCAGACGACATCTTGCAGACTTCGATCGTTAAACTTGTGTAGCGGATAGCTATCTCCTCCGACGGAAGGACTCAACCAAACCCGAAGGTCACGCACGTCACTACCGAACTCGTCAATCAAATACTGCACACTCTTTATCGCACCCATCTGCTCGACGCTATGGCGACCAAGATGAGTCATCATCATAATCTTTGCCTCAACATCATATATCACCGCTCCGATGCAATCAGCTAAAGGAAGAAAAAGTGCATGGTCCGGTCGCGTCACAGTCAGTGCATCGGCATGCAGATCCGAAAAGGGTGCGAGCATACCCTCACCGAGATTTTCGTCATCAGCAACATGATAACGTGTAAAATCAGTAGTATCCTCGTACGATACCTGAACTAACGTCGCCTGTGTTGGATCAATGTCCAGCTGACCAAGAAACCTGATGCGATTGTCGCACACCTCACCCTCATCGCCCGAAGCAAAACGCATATTACCATCATGAACTGATGACAATCCGATAACAATATCACTTCCAAAGATTGATGATTGACTGTTATTGAGCATTGACGGTCATCGTTAGCGTTTGCCATTGCTGCAAAGAAAGACTCTCTGCGCGGTCGTCCGGCTTTATTCCCGCGGCAACTAGATATGATTCAGCTTGAGATTTTGAAATACCTAATCCACCAGAAAGACTTGAGCGAAGCATCTTTCGCTTAGCGGAGAAGCCTGCCTTAACGACACGGAAAAATTCTTTTTCACTCACATCAGTTAAAATAGGCGTCGATCGCGTCTTTAGTATTACCACTTGGCTATCAACCTTTGGTGGTGGCGTAAAAAGCTCGGCACCGACCACATCACCCAATGTCACCTCAGCAAAAAGCTGCGCACTCACTGCCAGAATGCTCATATCTCCAGGCTTTGCTGCAAGGCGCTCGGCTACTTCTTTTTGCACAAGTAGCACTGCCGTATCTGGTTTGTTTTCGGCCGTCATCAATAATTGTACTATTTTACTCGTAATGTAGTATGGAACATTTGCTACGACTTTATACGCAGCTGGCAGCTGAGAAAGATCAAACGATAAAATATCATTTTGAATCACGGTCAGATCCTTGCCGGGAAATTGTGCGGGCAATTTTTGCGCCAAAGCTTCGTCGAACTCAACCGCAATCACTTTTTTACTACGACGAAGCAGCTCACTTGTTAACGTTCCTAAACCAGGACCGATTTCAAGAACGACATCATCCGAATTAACTTCTGCACAATCAGCAATGTGCGCTAAAACATCACGGTCGCGAAGCCAGTGTTGCCCTAAAGATTTGTTAGGACCGGACAATTAATACCAACCCTTTGACTGGAAAGCACCCCACGCGCCACACGGACTAACATAGCGACCCTTGATATAGCCGAGGCCCCATTGAATCTGCACGGCTGCGTCAGTTTGCCATCCAGCGCCCATCTTATTGCCAGGGAGCGCTTGCGGAATCCCGTATGCCCCGGAAGGATTGCTTGCGGTCGTGCGCCAACCAGATTCGCGCATCCATAAATTATATAGACATGGCCACTCTTCTTCACCAAACCCATAGGCGAGCATCATTTGATGACCAAGCGCCTGTGCTTC
>JALRDA010000105.1 GCA_023257145.1 Candidatus Saccharimonadia bacterium
TTTCGTGCCACCTCAGGATCGTCAACCGTTACTTCAGTGGCAGGAACATACTGCAGACCAGCCTCTTTCACTTCCAGCCCAGCCTCAATCAGCGCAGTTCGCACTTTTGCAAGCTCTTTTTGATCGGTATAAACCGTCATTGCGCCATCCTCTTCGACGGCGTCTTCGGCTCCGGCATCCAAGATTGCTAATAGCGCATCCTCACCACTAGCGTCCACCGTGATGACACCTTTACGATTAAACTGGAACATCACACTTCCCGCATCGGCCACGCGACCACCATTTTTCGTCAGTGCGTTACGAACTTCCGGGAAAGTACGGTTTTTGTTGTCAGTTGCCGTTTCAATGATAATTCCAATACCGCCCGGCCCATACCCTTCGTATGTCGCCTCTTCCATGACGGCCGCATTTTTGTCGCTCACACGGTCGATTGCACGCTGAATGTTAGCGTTAGGCATATTTGCCTGCTTAGCCGTTTCGATCGCCAGCGCCAATGCAGAGTTCATTGTTGGGTCTGCGCCGCTTCGTGCCGCAATAGCAATTTGATTACCAATTTTCGTAAAAATTGCACCACGCTTTGCATCTTTTGCGCCTTTTTCACGCTTGATCGTTGACCACTTACTGTGTCCTGACATATAGGAATCTCCAATTAATTAGATAGGGTATTTCTACTATTATAACAGATATGAGTACATCCGGCATCCGACCCATGAAACACTTTACTCGATAAGGTTGCTATCGCGCAGACTATACCCTGTCTTGCGCCACATATAAATACAAAGTCCTGCTAGAACGGCGTAGTATCCGACCACTACAAGAGTGTTAATCTCTAGCGTCGTTTGCGCCCATGGCACTCGCGCTAGATTCGTCGCAACACTCGTCATATACTGCAGCAAAAGCGTCGCAGGCGCCCCCACCACAGTAGCAGCTACCGGCAGCATAATCGCTCCAAAACCAGCGACAAATGTCAGCAGCATTGCAAGCGGCACAAGCGGAAGGACCAGCAAATTCGCTAGTATTGCGACATTAGAAAATTGACCAAACGCTAAAACCAAAATCGGCAGTGTCGCCAGTTGCGCAGCAATTGTCTCACCTAATATCTGTCGAAGTAATTTTGGCTTCTCGTCACCAAACAAATACCGCTGCATTAGTGGTGCAACGACCATGACGCCAGCAAACGCCGCAAAACTCAGTTGCCACCCTAGATCATTCCATCCGTAACTCGGATTCACAAGTAACGTTACTGCTGCAGCAAATGGGAGTAAAACAAATGGATGGAACTTGCGACCGTAGTACCACGCCAACAAGCCCAGCCCGGCCACCAATCCAGCTCGAGACATACTTGGACTGATACCACTTACCGCAATGAATCCAAGTATCATTGACCCTGCAGAAAGTGCCGCCAAATATTTTGAAATCTTCACAAAAGCCCTTCTCGCAATGCGCACAAGAATAGTTAGATTGTACCCGCTAGCGACAATCACATGCGTCAGCCCAGCGATCTGCAATGATTCGCTTAGGTCGGGTGGAAGCGCCCGACGCTGCCCAACAAGATACCCCAATCCCAAACTCGCCTGCGGCTCCGGTATCGCTGTTCGCACCTCATCCGCAAAACCATCACGTACACGAAGCGCTACATCACCCGGCTGTGGCCGCTGCACATTTACAACAGAGGCTCGGTACATACTGCCCGCGAAACTTCCAAACCCCTCGGTCAATTTTCCCCTAACGTGGACAATATCACCTCGCCTAACCTCTCCATACTTCGAAGTACTCACCCACACGACACCCGTCATACTGTGGCCGTCAACTTGCATGACGTGGAGTCGCATAATAAGCTCATCGTCACTACCGATATCGACATCTTCGCTCACCTTTCCGGTGATTGTCATCTGACGACCTATGAGATTTTCATAGGGTGCAAGCTGCTGTAGTGCAACGTCACTGCGACATAATCCAATCAATACACCCGCGACACATACAATCGGAACAACATATCGACGGCGACGCCAAAACCCTATAATCGCTAAAATAGCCGCAAGGACAATCCATCCACTGGAACTAAATATACCCGCTGGCAAAGCAGGCGCACTAATCGTCCCAATGACAATACCAAGGCAAGTAATTGCCACCAACCAAGACGAATGCACCTTTCGTCGAAGAATCCAAAAATTCATACGGTAAGTATGACACATTTAGACAGGACAAATACGCGAAACTACAAGGTCACTACGCACTGCGTGACAACACCACCTTCAGTCACGCCACTTGCGCCGGCAATGACACATGGTTGATTTGCCCCCTGCAAGTAATACACGATACGTGGTGCTGGCGTTAGAGAATATAACGCACCAGCACGCACATTATCACTAATACCGATAGAGAATAAACTTGTCGCAAGTGTTGGTTTTGAAGATATAAAGCCAGCTAAATTCGCATCAGTGATTGCATTAACCATATGCGTCCCACTAACGCCTTGCCAGCAATAATTACTTGGGTAGCCCGCACCTAAACAGCCGCCATTTGCAGGATATGCCGAATTGACAGCCTCGTAGCTTTCTATTGCCTTAATGTAGGTTTGCACACCAGCAATAACTTGAGTGTTTCGAGCACGTTGCTGAATTCCGTTATACGCAACAATCGTAATCGCCGCAAGTATGCCAATAACGACAATGACGATAAGTAGTTCAACAATCGTAAAGCCCTTTTGGTTTTTTGTCATATGCCCCATTTTTATTTATATATTTTTCTATATCGAGTATAGCATAAGTAGAACGTATCGCATTTCGTCGAAGCAGCTCCAGAGCGATCATACATACAGTCAATCGCTGCGGATATTTTCACCATTAAAAAAACACCCCCGGTAGCGATAAAAGGGATGTTCTTTTGGTGAAGCCGCTGAGACTTGAACTCAGGACACCCTGCTTAAAAGGCAGGTGCTCTAACCAGCTGAGCTACGGCTCCATAAATTTTTAACACACAAACAAAACTAGTTCATACGTGCTCTATAAAAAATAGCATTTTTAGGGGTGGTTTGTCAATGTTTGGCGGGAATTTTAGGTGGTTTTGCAAATAAAAGGTCGATGATCGCAATACCTAGACATACCGTAATCACTGCAGTTCGGTTAGTCGAGAGGAATGTAAAGACCTGCTCCCCGATACCTTCGATAACCAGCGCCGATCCAAGAGGCTCAAGCAGTAATGTTGTCGCAAGCAGCGCGAATAACGTTGCACCAATTACTCGCTGGCGAACGGAGTGATATGCAGGACCGCTCGCTAGCAGCAATACCGGCGGCAGCAGCGTTAGTATGCCAGCAACAACACTTTCAAGCGGCGGTCGTACCAGTACAAACCCAGCCTCGGCGACAATAGGCGTTAATTCTTTTGTCCACATCATACTAAGCAGGGAACCTGCGGCTAGCGCCAATCCCAACACTCCATACCGTCGTTTGGTAAAGAACACTACTCCAAACAAGACAATAATGAGCAAGATAAAAATAATGACAAACGTCACAGCTGCAACCCCTGGATATTCTTCTCGTCAAAGTTCGCTTCGTTACCAATATAGATCGCTTTACTATCTACTGTACCACCACGCAGTTCAATCATATATCGTGCCGGTTCTTTTGGCGCAAAAACCGTACCGGTTGGGCTATCTGCAGAAGCATTTTTAACAATATAAACAATCTTTTTATTGCGATCAAGCCACACGATATCGAAAAAAGCATGTCGCTGCTTCATATCGATCGGCCACAAGCTATCAGTGCTATACATATGGAGCACTGCTTTATCTTCACGAAGTTGATCGGTAAACGGCATGCCGTTTTTCGAGAACTCTTTAGCCGAAACGAAGCGCGCAGTAAATAACCCGTCGCCCATGCGCAGCGTGAGATGC
>JALRDA010000128.1 GCA_023257145.1 Candidatus Saccharimonadia bacterium
AGACCTTCCAGGTGTTCGTTACCACATCGTTCGTGGTGCACTTGACCTTCAGGGTGTTGCTAAACGTCAACAAGGCCGTTCTAAGTACGGTGCTAAGAAAGAAGATAAGTAGTCATGCCTCGTAAAGTAACTAAAAGCCTACAACGCGTTTTGTCACCAGACCGCAAGTACCAGTCTGTATTAGTACAGCGCCTAATTAACAAGTCTATCCTTGACGGTAAAAAATCTATCGCTGAACGTGCTGTCTACGACGCACTAGAACAAGCTGCTAAAAAGCTTGATAGCGAAGATCCACTAGCTGTCTTTGAAAAAGCACTAAAGAACGTATCTCCAAACTTCGAAGTTAAATCTCGTCGTGTTGGTGGTGCGAACTATCAGATTCCTTTCCCAGTTGAAGGTCACCGCCGTTTGCACTACGCATTCAGCTGGTTGGTGCAATCTGCTCGTGCTCGTAAAGGCATTCCTTACTCTCAACGTCTTGCACTTGAGATTATTGATGCTCACAACGAAGCTGGTGCTGCTTTCAAAAAGAAAGAAGACACTCACAAGATGGCCGAAGCCAACCGCGCTTTTGCTCACTTCGCTCGTTCATAACAGTCCGACGAATAATACAAAACAACCTCCGTATTTGCGGAGGTTGTTTTGTGTAGCGCGCCATGAATACTTGCTAATCTCACTAACTTCGTTCTTAATGTGTATATGAAGAGCGAAATTGAGGCATATCAATGGAATTTGATCGCTGCGCAATATGGCGGCGAATCGGAAGAGCGATCGATTGCAACTCAGCTAGATGGATTAGTGAGTGAATTTCGCGGCAGAGTAGGCGAGCATGCACTTCTTTCTATCAATGAGCTCATTGCGATCGAGGAGCACATAAAGAACACAGATATAGCAAAAGCGATACTAAGCGACGATTCGTTTGTGCATTTTCGTGGACACGGTACGTATTATTTTAGCGATCAAGATTCTCCGTTGTCGTTTGATGAAATAGGTGGTGTGAGCGGCAAGATAGCCGCATTACATGCGATTGAACGGCCAATCTACAGCGCCGTAGATGATCGTAGTCGTCCGTTGTATCGTACGATGCTGTGCGCAGCATTGAACGCATGTATGTTACACATGCGTTCATCCGAATTTAGTGTTAGGTTGAAGGGGAAAACGATTCATATCCCACTTGCCGATCAGGACCTGACAATAACGAAAAAGTTATAATCTACTACCAGTGTACGAGCCCTATTCTGTGGGCAAACTGCACCCAGCTTGTTCTTCATGTAAAGTTGGCTGTTTCAGGGTTTGATCCGACGCGCGTATTTGTATTGAGTGCAGCGATGCGCGCCATGTCGTCGCTGCTCAGTTCGAAGTCGAATATGTCGATATTTTGCGCAATGCGTTCTGGAGTGACTGATTTTGGTATGACGACTAGACTATTTTGAATATGCCAACGTAGAACAACTTGCGCTGCAGATTTGTCGTATTTTTGACCAATCTCTGAGAACAATGGTTCGTTCAACAGGTCGCCGCCCGTTCCGCCAAGTGGACTGTAAGACTCGACCGCAATGGCATGTTCTGTGCAGTATGATCTTAGGGCTACTTGCGATAGTCGCGGGTGTAGTTCGACTTGATTCACTGCAGGAATGACCGTCGTTTCATTCAGTAGTCGTTCGAGGTATTCGATCGTAAAGTTACTGACACCGATGGCACGTACTTTGCCATCTGAATATAATTTCTCGAGCGCTCGCCACGTGTCAATGTATTTATCCTTTGCCGGGACTGGCCAATGAATCAAATATAGGTCGATGTACTCTAGGCCAAGGCGCTCTAGGCTTTTGTCAAAGGCTGCAAGTGTTTCGTCGTACCCTTGGTCAGCGTTCCAGACCTTGGTAGTGATAAATATATCTTCTCGCGGTATACCCGAGTTGGCGATGGCTCGGCCGACGCCGGATTCGTTGCCATAGACTGCCGCGGTATCAATCAATCGGTAGCCAGATGCAAGGGCACTAGATACTGCTGTTTCGACTTCTTGTCCATCCTTCGCTTGCCAGACGCCTAGTCCAATTTGCGGCATCGTTACGCCGTTATTTAACGTAATTGTTGGTTGCATAATAAAAAGTCCTCCTATATCAACCGTAGCATCGAAACATTAGCTGGTCTGTAATATAGCTTACTGATTAGAGGTTGCATTTACCAGTGTGGACGATGAAGCGCGTGCGATCGTAATCGACAAGTCCTGCGACCTTTAGACGCTGAAGTTCGAGTGATGTCGTTTCGCGGGTAGAGCCGATCATATCGGCAAGGTCTTTATGGGTAAGATGCAGACCTAATCCGTACAGGTCAACCGAGTCGTCGGCACTAAACCGTGTCGCAAGATAATGGAGCGTGGCGATAAGTTTATCCCTTACCATTCCTTGACCTATTGAATTAACCCTCGATAACAGGTCGTCATAATGACCGCTCATACTAGTTGCGATTTCGGTCATCAGGCGTAGATCTGTCGCTGCTTTGTTTAGAAATTCTGATTTGTTTATTTGAAATAAATCCCCATCAGTTAAAGCGGTGTAAAAAAACTTCAAGGGGCGGTGACGCGAAAATAAGCCTTCGGTCGGAATGATGTCATAGCGGCCTGCGATCCAAAGCATGCGCTCATTGCCTTCATCGTCAATTGACGTTACTTTCACAAACCCACTGCGAATCGCTAGTAGGCTGTCTGACACATCGCCGGCACTTAAAATTAGCTCATCTTTAGTGAATGCAGTAACGGGGCATTCTTTTACAAAATCAATGACGTCCATACAGGTAAGTATAGCGCCTTATTGGCAGGCTGACTGCGAAAATAATACATAATTATCGGTCATGCTTGCTAAAACGAAGTAACGTACTATGATATATCTATGAAGACACCAGGCGAAACATTCATTGTCAGTATCAGAAGTGATAGTAATGAGGCTCGGCTTGAGGGGGCTATGATTAGCGCGGAAGAATCCGTAGGACTGTCGGGATTGGAGCGTGTCATATCGCTACGAGCAAGGCAATGTGAGCCCATGACGCCACAAGCGCGAATCGATCATGCGTCAGCGCTTTTATCAGCGGTGGGTGTCGACAATCCTGAAGAACATCACATTCTAAGCAGTGAGTCTGAATTATCGGTGGTTGTCGATACGTTTATGGCCAAGCATCGTACACTCGGTGCGGATGTTAGTTTTGATATACCAGATCAATCGATCGGCCATATCCCAGCAATAGCGCGCAAATTTGGCGTTATTAGCGCCGATGAACTGCCGGGGCAGTATATATAAGAATAAGGCGCTCGTCTTCGCTGTGGATCTGTTTATACGGTGTCAGTGATCAGTGTTAAGTAAATGCAATGGATAATATGAACGAAAAATACAGGGAAGATGATCGTGGGCTTGATTTTGAATCCGGAGTACGGTTTTTAGATGAGGCTTTTGGCGGTGACGGCATGGGTGAAGAGGCTAAGCTGCTTGCAAATGAAATGACATATCACTCAAAAGATACATTTACATCACTCGCCCTCATTTCGGATGCAGTCGTAACCGCTTCGTGGAATAGCGAAAGTGGGGGCGATGACAGTACGGCACAAAACTCATTTTTAATAGGTGCATTGACAGGTCTATGCGTTGCCCGGGAGCTTCAAGACGACCTATTGACGCCTGAGGCGATGGTCCCTTCTGTTGAATCACTGAAAATGGCGCAGGGTGAGGGTGTTATTGACGGAGCGCAAATTACACAAGATAGCCTGAATCTACTGGCATCTACACAGGCAAAGACAGATGAGATTCTGCAGCGATGGGCGAGGGCGTCGGGCGCAAGTCCTGAATCTGTACGTTTATACAGGGTAGGGTTTGGGTTTGCTATAAATGAAGCAAACAAGGCGGTACGCGAAGTCGATATACTCCGCCAGCTTGAAGAAACTTCAAACTGGGATGTTCCTTTCGGGCAAGACGACAGCTACTATCTCGACCCTGTCGACGAAGATTGCCGTCGTCTCGAGCAAGCATTTAAAGAGCACGTTACCTCTATCAAGCTAACAGACGACCAAGGTGTTGTAGATGCAGGCCGGATGGCGCTGATTACAAGCCTGCTCGCACGTGATTTTGAAAAGCTGATCGACCTACAGATCGATAGTAAATTACAGGTTAGAGGATCGAGTATATGTCTGCAGTTGAATGAAGTCGGACTACCGGATGATATGCTCATTTTGAACCCTGACATTAGCTTGGCCGGGTCACTGATCGGTATCGAATGCCTTCCGGTGCCGACGGATTACGCGTTAATTACTGAGGTATACGACGACAGGAATCTATACGAACCCCTCGTCTGTCTGATTATGGAGAATGTCGAACTGACCAACGAAGCGGGTGAAACTACCGTAAGTGATAATGTGTTTGCATTGCCACTGCGCGGCGACGATGTTAGCGTCAGCAAAATGATCATTAATCCTCGATCGGTGTAGTGTGTCACTGCCACCGCGGGATTATGACCCTCTGGTCAAGTGCATGTATTTCTGTTAAAATAGACCCATAGCGCTTTTTTTATGTCTAAAAATAGCAGGCAGTAATAATTTAAGAGGAAGAGACAACACCTTATGGCAGAAAAAACCGTCCCACTAAAGGACTTTCGTAATATCGGTATTATCGCGCACATTGACGCCGGTAAGACCACAACCACTGAAGGTATTTTGTACCGAACGGGTATTAACCACAAAATTGGCGAAGTCCGTGGTGATGGCGATGGTGCTACCACTGACTGGATGGCACAAGAGAAAGAACGTGGAATCACGATTACTTCTGCTGCCGTCACATGTTTCTGGAAGGGCCACAAGATTAACATCATTGACACGCCTGGTCACATCGACTTTACTGCCGAAGTTGAACGTTCACTGCGTGTTCTTGACGGCGCGGTGACAATCTTCGACGGCAAGATGGGTGTTGAAGCACAGTCAGAAACTGTATGGCGCCAAGCAAACAAGTACGGCGTGCCTCGTATCTGTTTCATTAACAAGATCAACCAAACTGGTGGTGACTTCTACAAATCTCTTCAAAGTATCCACACTCGTCTTTCTAAGAACGCTCTTCCTGTTCACTTGCCAATCGGCTTTGAAAAAGACATCAATGGTCTTGTTGACCTTATCGAAATGAAGGCGTACACATACACTGACTACACCGACAAGCAGCTTGTTGAGGGCGAAATCCCTGCAGACATGCTTGAAAAGGCGACGAACGCACGTGCACTTCTCGTTGAAGCAGCTGTCGAAGCTGAAGACGAGCTAATGGACAAGTTCTTCGAAGGTGGCGTTGATGCTATTACTACCGAAGAGCTAAAGCGTGGTCTACGAAAGCGTGTTCTTGCTGGTGACTTCTATCTTGTATCAGGTGGTGACGGCCGTGGTGTTATCGTTGAGAAGCTTCTTGATATCATGACTGACTACCTTCCTAGTCCACTAGACGTTGACGCTATCTGGGGTAACAACCCTAAGACTGGCGACGAAGTATCTCGCAAACCTGACGACAAAGAACCAATGGCAGCACTAGCGTTCAAGCTTGCGACTGACCCATTTGTTGGTAAGTTGATCTTCGTTCGCGTCTACTCTGGTAAATTGACTGCAGGTAGCTACGTATTGAACACCACTACTGGTGAAAAAGAGCGTGTTGGTCGTATCGTTCGTATGCACGCTGACAAACGTGAAGAAATCGATTCAGTTTCAGCAGGTGACATCGCCGCTGTCGTTGGCCTAAAGGGTACCTTCACTGGACACACATTGACTGACCCTGCGCACCCAATTG
>JALRDA010000137.1 GCA_023257145.1 Candidatus Saccharimonadia bacterium
GTCGCATATATTCCAGGCGCTGACCATGCCGGATTTGAAACATGGGTAGTCTACGAGAAAGAACTTGCCAAAGAAGGTAAGAGTCGCTTCGATTTCACCCGCGAACAGCTATATAGCCAAGTATGGAACTTTGTCCAACAAAAGCGCGGCGACATGGAACTACAGCTACGCGCGTTAGGTGTCAGTGCATCGTGGCAAGATCTCGTCTTTACCCTCGACGAGAAGGTGATTGATACTGTCTACGGTACATTCAAAAAGCTTTGGGATGAGAAGCTTATTTACAGAGGCGAGCGCATCGTTAGTTACTGTACGACACATCAAACGAGCTTTGCTGATATTGAAGTTGAACACAAGAACGAAAAAGGGAAGTTGTGGCAGATTGCCTATCCGATGCTTGATAGCATTGGTGAAATTATTATCGCCACCACACGACCAGAGACACTACTTGGCGATGTAGCCGTTGCCGTTCATCCAGAAGACGAACGCTACAAGCACCTAATCGGTACTCGCGTATTACTACCATTGGTTGAACGTGAAATTCCAATTATCGCCGACGACTATGTCGACCAGTCATTTGGCACTGGCGCAGTCAAAATAACTCCCGCACATGACCCGAACGACTTTGAAATAGGACAGCGCCACAAACTAACACCGCTGCAAGTAATCGATTTCGACGGCACAATGATTAACGTACCGCCACAATTTGCCGGACTCGACGTTGAAACCGCGCGCAAACGCGTTTTAGCCGCACTTGAAGCTGCTGAACTGTTACGCGGCACTGAAGAGATTGACCATGCTGTTGGCCACTGCTACAAATGTGGAACGGTCATTCAACCATTAATCAAAGACCAGTGGTTCCTACAGATCCAGCCGCTTGCGCAACGTGCAAAACAAGCGCTTGAGGAAGGGAAGATTGAGTTTACACCAGCAAGCCGTAAACGAATTTTGATTCAATACCTCGATAATCTTCGCGACTGGAACCTGAGCCGCCAAATCCCATGGGGAATTCCTATTCCTGCATTTCAGAACGTTAATGATCCAGAAGATTGGATCTTTGACACGAGAGTTGACGAGCCAACTATCGTTGTTAACGGCACAACATATCGACGTGAAGAAGATACGTTCGACACATGGTTTAGTAGCGGGCAATGGCCGTTCATTACTACTGACGCATTATCAGATGGCCCGCTATCGCGCTTTTATCCTACTAGCGTCATGGAAACCGGCGGCGACCTACTTGACCGCTGGATTGCTCGCATGATTATGCTCGGCCTCTACATGACTGATGAAGTACCGTTTAAACACGTCTATCTCCATGGCATGGTTCTGGATGAAAAGGGTCTAAAGATGAGCAAGTCAAAAGGTAACGTCATCAATCCGATTGAGACGATTGCCCAGTACGGATCAGATGCGCTACGTTTAGGTATCGTCGCCAGCCGCAGCGCCGCACAAAACCAGGCATTTTCTGTCAGCAAAGTTGTCGCAGGCCGCAATTTCTGTAACAAGCTATGGAACATCGCCCGTTTCATCGAAGACAAATTAGGCGAAGGCTACCATCCGCAACCGCCACAACCTACTAGCTTGGCTGACCACTGGATTATCCGCGAACTTAATGCCGCCGTTGCCGATATCGACAAGCAGCTAGCCGATTACCGTTTCGCCGAGGCAGGGGAGACGATCTACCACGCTATCTGGGATAACGTTGCCGACTGGTTTATCGAGGCAAACAAAACCCATAACAATCCGAGTATGCTAGCCTGGGTGCTCGACACCAGCCTAAAGATTGCACATCCATTTGCACCATTTGTCACTGAAACTATCTGGGAATCACTAGAGTGGCATAACGATCTATTGATGACGAGTGCATGGCCAACTGCCGTCGAATACAACGACATTGCTGCTGCTGAATTTGAGCGATTGCAAAAACTAGTTATCGAAGCACGCTTTGTGACTGCCGAACTGCCAGGCAACGAACGCTACGGCTTGCTGTATCAAAACGATACCTTGATTGCCGAGAACAAGACACTTATCAAGCACCTAGCACGAGTGAATGACGTTACTGAAATCGATCAACCTCGCGGTTTGCGCCTCGCCGCAAGCAACCGTGAAGCGTGGCTTGATATCAGCCAAGAAACACTGTATGAACACCAGTCAAACCTCGAAGTACGTCTCGCGGAGACTCGTCAGTTCATCAACACTCTCGAAGCCCGCCTATCTAACGAAACGTACGTCGCTAAAGCGCCAGCAAAACTTGTTGAAGAATCTCGTGCGCAATTGGAATCCAAAAAGGCGCTAGTAACGCGCCTTCAGGATGAATTGTCTATTCTCGGTTAAGCAAGCGGCAAGGCGTAGCTATCGAGTGGATCATGACCTAGGCCCAAATTCTTTTGGGATACATATTTCTTTTCTGAATTAACTCGTGGCGGGATACGGGTATTATCACCGCGCGCCTCGTGAAGTGATTGTGAAAGCGAATGACGTTCAACGTGCGTATGGGCATCGGTTGCAAAGTTAACTAGCTTTGTATTGGCCGCTTGATAGCTTGGTGAGGCCGAAGGAGCAGATAATACCGTCAATGTTGCTTTGTCGATACGAGTATCGTGAACAAATATTCCCGTCGATGTACTCAGACTAAGAAAAACTGATAGTGGCGTAATGAATAATGATAGTGGTGGCATAGTTTTGATCTGTTTGTTTTGTATTTTGTAACACTATCAAATATAGCATAAGCTTTGTTATTTGTCAACTGTGTGTCAGTACTATAAAAAATAACAGCTATTATTCGTGGTGATATGGCCCGCCAGCGGCAATCTCTTGAGCACGATATAATTGTTCGACCAGTATCAGTCGGACAAGTTGGTGTGGAAACACCAGTGGCGACAGCGACCACACAAAATCCGCTCGTTGATGCACCGTTACATCAACACCATACGCGCCTCCAATAATGATTGTGACGTTCATTGAAGCCTCAAGCGGCTTCAATATCAGGCGCGACAGGGCAGGCGAATCGATCATCTTGCCGCGTTCGTCTAGCAGGATAACGTATTCACTGGCTGAAAGGCGTGAAATAATGCGCTCTGACTCGTCCTGGCGCGCCACAAGCCCCTCGCGAGATGAATGTGGCAAATATACCCATTCGTCCACGAATGGCTTTTTTAGACGCTTTTCGTAGCGCGAAATCCCATCCGCTACCCAGCTTTCGTGCTTTTTGCCAACAGCAAGAATCCGAATCGGCATTACATCTGTAATTTCTTGGCAATTGCACCTAACGCCCCGTGATTTGGATCAGCAGACACATCGGGCACGTTATGATATTCATCAATTGTGTTAAACGGAATAAGGTGCACGTGTGCATGCGGCACGTCGACACCGATCACTTGTTGACCAACATACTCAACGTTTAACACCTGGCGCATGTGCTCGGCGATCTTTTTTACCGCAGCCATAACACTTTGATACGTAGCGTCGTCTAAATCCCATAAAAACTCTACCTGCTGCTTTGGAACAACCAGTGTATGGCCAGTGTTAATAGGGTGAATATCGAGAAAGGCAAATACTGTGTCGTCTTCATAAATTTTATGACTCGGTATTTCGCCGTTGATAATTTTTGTAAAAATAGAATCATCCATGCATTTATTGTACCGCACCGATCGGAGTATACTTATAGTATGAAATCACATATCGCAGCTATCCGCGCCATTACTGCCGAATTTGCCGGTCAGTTTATTCGGCCATTCTTGTGGATAGCCTGTGGAATAATACTCTCCCTTCTAGCTGTTGTCGCACTGTTAGTCTATCTAGTGTCAGAGTGGTGGCTACTGCTGTTAGTGCCGATTATCATGATCACCCTTGTTGGTGTCATTGTGTGGCTAGTGGTACAGTTTATCTTGAAAACACTATCTCCACCACTGAACGCCCAGCAAAAAAATGCCACAAAAGAGTTTGTGGGCAAACTGGAATCAACAATCGAAACCATTCAAACACCTTATCCCGTGATCATGTTTTATATCATCCGAGACATCGTATTTCGGCGTGATTCTGGATTCATCAGCGAAACGACTGATCGTTCAAAGACGTTAAAGCCTGATTTTGAAGCGCTCCGCCAGTTATTCTAAAACCATAGAAAAATGACGCCACAATGAGCGTCATTTTTCTATGGCGGAGAGGAAGAGATTCGAACTCTCGGTGAGTTTTACCCCACACCGCTTTTCGAGAGCGGCACCTTCAACCACTCTGACACCTCTCCAAACCTTGGTTTAGTATATGACATTTTACATTACAAAATAAAGCTTTCGCTGCTATTGTTAGATATTTTACAGAGGTCGTTAATACGAACCGTTATTATTGACAGG
>JALRDA010000139.1 GCA_023257145.1 Candidatus Saccharimonadia bacterium
TGCCATGGAACAGGGTCTAAACTTCGCTATCCGCGAAGGTGGACGTACTGTTGGTGCTGGTGTTGTTACATCAATCACTAAGTAATTAGTTCTCTAATTATTCGAAAGACCCCGAGAAATCGGGGTCTTTTTGTTTGATGAAAGCAAATACCCCGACCTCCGGAGTATTGCTCGACGGGTGGACGGGGTTATTATTTTTGACATATATAAATATCAATTGCGCGTTTACAGATGGTGTAGCTGATGACAAATCCGAATAAAGAGTAATTATTCAGCTGATCACCAATCATTATGGATACGGCTACGGACATAAAAAGTATGATCATGAACCGCATGCGTGCAAACACGCCATCTGCTACTTCGATATAGCGGTGCAGCCTTGATGCTGCTTCTGTTCTGCAATGCCGCGCATTAATTTTAGGCTGGGTGACGTTACTTGGAATAAGCATTGTACCTCCAGATAGGCGTAAAGAACAAGGGTAACCTAAATACAATTATATCATATTTTACTAATAATATCAATACTGACAATTAAAGCACTCTGCTGTTCACCCGGAGGCGACCATTAAGGAACTTCGACGTATGGGCGGGGTGAGCGTGTACGATGCAGGTATGTGAAATTCTGCGCCGAAGGTAATTCACATTTGGGTTTCCGCACATGATTGTAATAGAGGTGATACAATATTCAATTAACTCCACTGTCAATGTACAAATGGGGCAGACTATGCTATAGTACCTTAGTATTATTAATTCATATCGAGAACTCCGCCATGGCAGAACAACACTGATCCAGAGTAGAGGTTACGATATAGCACACAAGAAGGAGTTACCAATCATGGCAACTGAAACACCATCACTGCGAATTCGCATTCGCCTAAAAGCATATGACCACAAGGTTATCGACCAGTCAGCAAAGCAGATCATCGATACGGCTATCCGTACTGGTGCAAGTATTGCTGGTCCTGTGCCGCTGCCAACTCGCCGTAGTACATTTACTGTCGTCAAGTCACCACACGTCTACAAGACTGGTGGAGAAGCATTTGAAATGCGCGTTCACAAACGTCTTATCGACATTACTAACGCGACACCAAAGACTATCGACAGCCTGCAAAACCTTAGCCTTCCAGCTGGTGTTGACGCAGAAATCCGCATGTAGTTAGTCGGATAAACAAAAACTCGCTCTGTAACGAGCGAGTTTTTTATTTTGCAGCCGGTTATTGCTGCGGAGTTTGCACTTTCTTTTCGTGGTCAGGAATCGTGTAGGTTTCATGAAGGTAAGTGTTTAATTCTACCTGATCATAGATGTCCTGAATCTTTGTGTCGAGGTACATTACCCACGCACCCAATACCAACACAAGGACGCTAAGGATAAGCCAGTATAGTGATTGACGAGTGAACTTGAATGTCATGAACGGCGTTGTGTCTTTTGTCGGTCGGAATGACTGTTCTTCGACAAC
Source organism: Candidatus Saccharimonadia bacterium (assembly GCA_023257145.1). Taxonomy (GTDB): domain Bacteria; phylum Patescibacteriota; class Saccharimonadia; order Saccharimonadales; family Saccharimonadaceae; genus UBA6022. The sequence continues at coordinate 1,458 of JALRDA010000139.1, forward strand.
TTTTTGCTTCTTGGTTGAAGCTTTTACTGCTGCTTTAGGTTTTATAGATGCCTTCGTAGCTTTAGCGGTAGTCTTACGCGTAGCTGGCTTTTTTGTCGCAGCTTTTTTAGTAGTTGTAGCCATGTATTTCCTTATGTATTTTAAAACGTTATCAGTATTATGGCGTACTTCCACCCCATATGCAATAGCCTGGTTGTGCTTATGGCTGGGCGTTGATATACTATCATGTAATGGCTCAACAAAAACAAAAAACAACTCGAAAAAAATCGACTGCACGTGTCGCAACAATTAGTCGTCGTCACTATGAAAAAGTCTTTGAATCTGACGGAACATACTTGCTTAAATTAGTTGCATTCGTCCTGCTGGGAACGCTATGGTTAAAGTTTCAGCAGCCGGTTCTATGGCTAGGTATGCCGTTTAGCGGTCTGCCGGTTGGACTATTGATTGGGCTACTGCTGGTGAAGAAGTTTGAAAAGTACCAAGAAGATCGCAAGATTTGGTATGCAATTCTGATCGTCGTGACAATTATCTGCTACTTTGTGCCAGCTGGTATTGTGATCTAAATTAAAACGCCCCGACTGTACGGGGCGTTTTTTAGGTACACGTAGTCGGGGTTACTTAGTGAGTTCGTCGAGAATTTCGTCCGGGTACAGTTTATTGCCGCGGGTGATACGGCCTGGAATGTCGTACACTACCGCCTTGTCATAGTACTTGAGTATTAAGTGAGGATTGCTGGCGTCGGGTACGAAAACGACATGAAGGACAAACATGTGTAGAATGTCATCCCTGTATCTGCCCGCTAGATCAGTGACGTAGAGCTGGGGAAATTGTTCATCAAATAACCGTTGAAAGCTCTCATCTATCCAGTTGCGAAGGCGGTCAGTCGTAAATCGCGTATCAAGGTGCCATCCACCTTGGTTGTCATGAAAGACATAAATTGGCGGATGGTTGCTAAACTCAACCTTGAAGCGGCGTTCTCTTGGAAATCTTTTATCTAAGGGCATTGCGTACTCCGTTCGCGTGAGCGTTATCGGGGGTCAATTAGTAAACTATATACTAAATAAACCCATATGTAAATACAAGGAAAGTAAAATCCACACCTATGCGCTCTAGCCGGCGACACATCATTTGATGGTCGCCGGCGAGCAGGTGTGGGGTTAGGTAATGACATTTACTGAGATTTTGAGCTTTTCAATCTGCACTTTAAGCATCTCCTTGGCTGGTAGTAGCGATTCCGTCCGGATGGTTAGCTCGATCACGCTACTGTCCGTAGATGGGTAGATTTCTGGACATATTGACCGGTCGAAGTTACTTCGAATTGCTGCGGCTAGTTTTTTGGCCACTTTCGACCAATCAGCTGCGCTCTCAGGTGGTATACCCGACAGCTCGGATGCCATCCTTCGCAGCTCGCTTGACTGAATACGACTGAAGTCAAGATGAAGCGTTGTATGTGCAAGCGAGGTGGACGCATGCTTGTCTGTGCGGATCACACACGCGTAATGCCTGGTGGGTTTTTGGTTGTGCTGTTTCGGAACGCGCCTTTCGGCGGTTGGATTGCGCAATTAAGCCTCCTTGGATTGTGGTATTGAGGGACGGGGTCGTACGTCGACAAGCCCCAAGCTATAAGGGTTCATTTCATTTGCGATTTCCTTGATAGCTTCAATAGTGTTCGACTCGTCGTATATCGACGCACGAGCGCTCTTTTTGATGACCAGCCTCACTGACTGCGGCGTGCTATCTCTGTCGAGGGCGTGCAAGATGCAGTGTCCTTTAGCGGCATCACTAAGCCGTACGGGCAATACTGGTGCAATTGTACTCCAGTCGGCCGACGTGTTAGTAATGTTAGCGAATTGCGATGCTCGCTTCAGCTGATCTAGTGTTAAATCTACGAACGTAAGAACGATAACCAAAGCCTGGCTGTGCGAAATACCCCTTCGATCTAGTCGAACTTTCTCGATCTCGTTGGGATAATCCACTGTCCAGTAGGCGACAGGTTCTTCAGATGTCATTGTTTTCCTTGGTAGGTGCGTATTGTACAGGAGTAAATATCATTTACTATTACAGCACGTAAAAGAGATATTAGCAATTTTAAACCCGCATCTTTACTCGAGCTGGCGGACAAACCTGTATTAGGAGTGTCCGCCAGCGAGCTGATACGGGTCAGTAGGTATGGACGGTGGCGTGGTATGGATTGATAGGATCAAGCTCGATATACACCTGCTTGACCGTCGCATTGGTAGGGACTGTGTGTGATGGAGGCTCAGCCTCTACGGTATTGAAGTACACGACAATGGCCGTTGGTTCTGTCGAAACGAAAAAACCGAAGATTGCATAGGTCGTATGTATTTCCTTGCTTGATTTCGGTTCGCCGGTAAACGGAAATCCACTCACTTTTACTCCTCTTGAAGGCTCAGGCTGCGATCGGCAACCTTGTGGCGACCAGATACGTTTATCAGATAGTGGTGCTGGTTATCCGGATCAAGGCCGATGGTGTGAATTGCTAGCGAGAGTTTGTTTGACGCCAACACGAAGTGTCGATTGACGACACTACGGTTTTCGATCAAGTTGTCCCACTGGTGGTAGTAGTCGGGTGTCAGCAGTTCTAGGCTGTGTTTGCCGTCCTTGATCGTTGCAACAAGATTTTGCGCATGCTCTAGTGAGCAAGAGTAGGTGACGCCGTTAAGTTCAAAAAGCATTCTAAGCTCGTGGTCGCTACCTTTGAGTCTTTGCAAGGTTTCATTTTCAATTTTCTTTTCGTATATCCTTGACGGCAGTATTAACGGCAGTCGCGTAATCCCTAAATCAAACACGGTATACCATCCTTTGGCTCAACGATGCAACAGTAATTCTGTGCATATACCTAAACATTTTATATAACATCTAGCGACATAATACAACTAAACATATAAGAAAACCCACATCATTATCGTCGAGCTGGCGGACGATTCTAGGTGAAACGTCCGCCAGCGGCGAATGATGTGGGTTAGTGGAGCGAGCCGGCGAATACACTTACGGTCATTCCGTATACCGACACTCGATCCCGAAGGATCGCAACGGCATTTGCAAGATTGTCCCGATGGACATCGATCTCGATAGTGCGCTCATCTGTGGTGCAGAGTCGCGCGTCACGTCCGTCGATGCCGTAAATGGCAGGCAGGTCATTGATCAGCCTGGCCGAGATTTCGTTCCAGCACTCGGTTGGCACGTATGTGCCCGCGCCCATCATCGAGAGGCTCTCGACTTTAAAATACGGTACGTACTTGCAGTTCAAATAGAGCGTTGCGGTGTTGGCGTCGGAATTGTCGCAAGAGCGCGTGTAGATCGTGCAATCGGCGTAATGGCTAGTAGTGCTATCCATGGTCTTCTCCTAACGAAAGGGCGATTCATGACGAATATGAATTGTTGCATATATTATAGCACAAACATTATAAAAATGCAATATTTGACTACTATCAATGTATAATAAGGTCTAGGCGATATACGGTCGCCAGATGATCACGGAGGATGAAATGGTTGGGACTATCAAAAGATCGTCAGTTCTTTTGATTCCAATAGCACTAACCCTAGGAGGGTGCGGTAATTCATCGGACGGAAAAGAGCCGACTGAATCTGGCTGCGACAAAAATCCGCAGTCTATTGCCATAAAAGCAGTGAATGGCGACGGATTAAAGGGAACGCTTGTCGTTAGGAAGGCTAATCCCAGTGACTGCGACCGTACGTATTGGGGGTGGTTCGATCCTGATGATTCGCTGTCCAGTGAATCGACACACGGCTGGGAGCTGACATTTTGGTCAGACAAGAAGACGACGCCTGTTCAGTATTCAGAACCCGGAAACCCGCTCGTTACTGCTTGGACGACAGTACTACATGTCGAAAAGGGCACTAATGTATGGGCCTGTGTTCGGGATATGGATAGCGGCCGGGAATACTGCACCGACAAAGTTCAGCCCGCCTGATCATGTGCGCAGAGTGGCAAATATCGCCACTCTGCGCACGATTAATTTTGAATTCATATTAAAAACCCACACCTGTAGGCTCGAGCCGGCGGGCAATCTGTAAATTGAAAGCCGCCGGCGAGCAGGCGTGGGGATTAGAGGGTGTCCTCGACAATACAGTCGACATACTCTGACGAACTGAGCGAGCCTTGAACGGCGACGATTATAGGGTACGTATGCCCAGTTTCGAGTGTTGCGAACTTGAGAACAAGTTTGCGTGGCGTTGAGTGTTCATCGTCGGTATCAAGTACGTCGCTGAGGTGTACAGTTGGCGTAGCCAGCAGCTCAGAGCCGTTGTACATCACACCAATGATGTTTTTGGAGCGATGGACGTACCAGACACTGCGCTCGATAACATCGAGCCAATCTCCGGTAACGGTGTCGCGTGCATTGCGAGCATTAATTGGTACGTAGCGTGCCATGACTCTCCTAGGTGTTTAGAGTATGCTGCAGGCTTTCTGTAGCATGGGTCATCATTACTATTATACATTATTATCTATCTGATGTCAATGCACAGATCGCATCGACGTAAATAACTCAATGACGTTGACAACCCGCCTCTGTTGTGCTATCATTAAATGGTAACTTATTACGTAATAACAATCTGTTCTTGGTGAATTGGCAAGTCTACATCTGTAGAAACTGCCTCCCACCAAGAATTTTAAGTGGGAGCAAGAGGGCAATGAAAGCACTTCTCGGTACCAAAATTGGTATGACCCAAATCATCAGTGAAGATGGCAAAGCAGTTCCTGTAACGCTAATCCAAGCTGGCCCCGTGACTGTGACTCAAGTCAAGTCTGTCGACACCGACGGATACAACG
>JALRDA010000083.1 GCA_023257145.1 Candidatus Saccharimonadia bacterium
AACATTCTTAATGGTCGTCGTATCCTGTCGCATAAGAATGCGAAGCGCGGACTGCGATGCGATAGCACGGCCATAGTCATTATGGAGAAAATCGTTAGCCTGCTGTGAAATGATAGCTACACCCAAGTAGTATTTACGGGCACGGCGCACAAGTCCTGCTACAAAGCGTGCTGACTCCTCATGCTCAAGTAGCAGCCAACCTTCATCGATAACAAGTAGACGTTTTTGTGGAGCGGCTTTGACTTGATTGGAGACATAGTTAGAAATGATCATCATCATAATTTGACGAAGTGATTCAGGTAAGTCTTTAATGTCGAACACCACCAGTCGGTTATCAAGTTGAATGTTCGTCTGCGCATTGAATACGGATGCAAGTGAGCCGCTAATATACTTTTCAAGCCGCTCGCACAAACTAAGATGACCCATTTTATGAAGGCACGCATAGAGATCAGATAGAAGCGGGGTGGCTTTCTTTGCCTTACGATAAACGGATAAGATTGCTTTGTCGACAGCAGCCTTCTCCCGCGAATCGAGTCCCTCAACCATCAACGAGATGATCTCTGTAAGGTCTTGAACATGTTCAGATAAATTATCAGTAGTATGAGAGTTTGTGGTCAAATCAAAAGGATTTATTTTTTCTTTTGACCGAGCGGACAACTTAATGTAAGTGCCATTGACTGATTCGGCGAGCTGTTTATATTCTCGTTCCGGATCAATCACGATTACTTTCGTACCTTGCATTAATTGACGAAGAATTTCCACCTTCGCCGCATAGCTTTTACCGCTGCCTGATTGAGCGAAAATAATGCTATTGGCGTTATTAAGGCTAAAACGATCAAGAATAACCAGTGAGTTATTCGATTTATTAACCCCATATAAAATACCCGTCTCTTGAACTAATTCCGATGACATAAGAGGAAAGGTAAGTGCAGCCGATGAGCTATCGAGGTTTCTTTTCTGACTCAGAATGTCTTCACCGCGGGGAAGGATTGATTGCAATCCCTCAATCTGTTGATAACGGGCCACCTTTGTATAAAACAGACGTGCCGATAGTTCCGCTTCAATAAGCTTCGTATTACTATTAAGCTCCTGCAAGCTTGGAGCGATTAGGCTAACATAGATCGATACCTGGAATAACTTCTCTTGCCCGCGTTGAATCTTATCCCGCAATTCGACTGCAGACTCTAGTGGGTCGGTGATTTCAGAGCCGATTATGCGTCCAGCACGAATCATTGCACGCTTAGTCGACTCTAATTCAGTAATCTTACGCCGCAGTTTCGGTAACGCCAGCAGGGCATCTACTTCATGAAGGTGATACGAAATATCAATGTTCCGACTGAAGTTTATTAAGCTATTCAGCCATCCAGACGATGCAGTTAGCGGATAGCCGGATATAAACAATGTTCGTACATATTGACCGTCAAGCAACAAGTGATCGGGCGCCTCTTCAAGTCCAGCATACGAAATAATATCCATCGGGTCTTGTTCGCCGTAGCTAATTGACGTCTCGCGCTTTCGAGCTAGTCGTGCCTGTTGCAGTGATCGTAGTTTTTGGATAAGGGCTATCTGCATAATTTATTCCTCTAGAGATACGACTCTTTTAGTAGTTGCATGGTCTGCGCTGTCATTGGTTGAACTTTCGCGAGTTCAGGGTTATAGAAACTATAGAATAAATCGAGTATTTCTAAGCTCGATAACGGCTGCACGCGAATACCAAGCTTCGCCAGTCCCTTACTTACAATGTCCGCTGTCAACATAAGCTGCTCACGTATAAGATCGAAGTCATTTGTCGGGTCGCTAGTATAGGGAATGACGACATAAAACCGGCGAGCCAGAATTCGATTAGTCGTAATAAGACTACGAACAAACTCTCCGTATGCTATTATTTGCCTTTGGTACTGCTCATCTGTTTCGTTGACGGCACGCGCAGCAAAGTCGCTGAGATAACTATCCATATCCATTTCCCTGACGCGGATTAAGATCTGAAGCGGGCTAGAAAGGGAGTTAAGAAAACTTTGATACGCATCGATCAATGCATCTTGCTCATCTTCGCTCTTGAGTTCAAAATTAACAGAAGATACTTCTAAGACCATTCGATATTGTTTGCCTGGTAGCAGTAAGATCCCATCACGCACGCCTTCTATAGCAATTTGCTGCCTGGATGAGACCTTTCTACTCCGCTTTTGAAATAGCAACATGGAGATTTCCTTTCTTGTCAGTCTTAAAATGCAGTTTCGAACTTGGATGATTTATCAATGCTTCAATGGCAAATTGTTCGTGTGTTGGTAGTGCGGGGGCGAACAAGACCTGCCGCGTCGCAGTAGGCGAGATCACAATTTCGGGACGTTTCTGCCTAGAAGATAAATCGTTACTTCTGGAGGCTGATGAATTCTTGTCATAGATATAGAACCCTGGACGAGCCATGTACCGACCTAAGATCAGCAACCAATTCATCAGTAGAATACCTTTTATCTTAATAGCGAGAGACCCGAGCGTCATAAATAGTAGAGCCATGATTATAATCTTTGCCGAAGAAAGGCTAAAGACTGGCGATAAAATGCCATAGACTACGCCAGACAAAAACACTGGTATAACTAATAAAGTAAGCTGTGTTAATCCAAGTCCACCAGCTACTTTATCCTCAATGGTAGTCACTTGTGCGGGAACGACTGCGGTTTTCATTGTTTGGCTCCTTTGATTCGTATGATAGTTGGCGGCGCAAGAGGTGATGACACTGGACGGCTAGCAGCGCTAGCATGGGCCATTCGTTTTGACTGACCAGCCATATATGACACGCCGTTTACAAATTGGCCGCCAAGCTTACGCATCCCTCGTGCACCAGTGCTAACAAGTGCGTACTGGGCGAGGACGCTTTGTGTTTTAAGCAACGCTAATAGTGTTGCAATACCAATGAGCATCGACATAATTGGATCGAGCGCTTCGCCAGGACTGCTCGCGATCATGCCAGTAAATAAAGAGGAGGCAAGGGCGAGGATGATAACGTGAATGAATAGCACAAAAATGGTCGTCAAATACGACTTTGCGGCACTTTCGCAAAAGTCCTTAAAACCAGGTACGAGCCATAAAAGCGTCACGAGCGGCGACAAAACGGCGCCAATAAACAGTGTCACGAGCCGTAGTAGATAGTAGACAAGTAGAGTAACCGTCAATATGATGAAGACGATCATAATAAACAGCGCTGCGAGTTTCATATCCTTCGACTCATTAGCGACCTTCATTAAACTATCCCACACACTGCTGGTCGATATGCCGACCTGAACTGCTTGAATCATCCAATTCGAAAGCGCGATAATCCCATCGATAATAAAGATAGAACTATTCATAATGATAAAAATAAAAAGTAGCTGCGGTATAAGATGCTTGAACTCAATCTCTTCCAATCCTAAGCTCGCAAAGCTCATAATCTTAAACCCGAGCAAAATGACCACCAAGCCAAATAATACGTTTGCGATCGCAAGCACCACCAGCCACATATTGAACACGCTCGCATTAGCAGACATTAGCGGCGTTCCTTTTACAAAGAACTGCAGCCCCTCAACAAATGGTTTCGCGGCCGTTTCGATGATCGAACGAAGCAGTCCGATAATTGCATTAATTAGCACATCGACCAATCCACCTGAAGACTCTGCCGGCTTAATCTCCTTAATAGGTAGTACTTGAGATTGCGTAGTAGCATTACCACTTCGCTGGTAGGTATTTGAAAAGAGCTGCGTTACCGTCGCAGCTCCGAGTATTACCACTAGCCCAATGAGGGCATTCCGCAGCACCAATTTCGCTTGGCCGAGCTTCTCAGGACTACCCGACGAACCGATCATCTGCAAACCAGCGTGAACAGTAAAACCAGCACAAACGAGGGAGGCGAGGACACATAAAACTGTGACTGTCGGCGCAATCAGCGTCGTCAAGGTACGACTGGCGGCTGTCGCATCGGCTACGAGTGCGAGTGATATCAGTGCATATCCCATGTATTATTTTCCAAATGCGCTCGTTGCAAGATCTGTGACAACATTACTGATAACGAAAGCTGCAATTGTAATCGCCAGACCGATTGCCGACCAGGTAATTGTTTTCTTTGCACGGTCGAGATGCTCGATATTTCCCGAGCTGGTAATGTACGTAAATCCTCCGACCACAAAAAAACCGGTCGCAACCAGACCGGCTAATCCTGCAATGACTTGTATGATACTGCGGATGAATGACTGCACCTGAGCGACATTCGCTTCCGCAGCTAATGCCGGAAGCGCGAACACGATCGGCACCCCAAGAACAAGATATATCCCTAATAATAGTTTAGTATTTCGTCCTCGCATCGTATACGTCTCCTGCAAACCGATAATAATACTGGAACTATAGCAGGTATATTTGACGTGTCAATAGTTTTGTTTCGAAATATATTTAAGCGTAAACGCTATCTTACACATGGTATATATCATCCATGACCCTTCATAGCCACGAGTGCTGCAAAACAAATTATATGCATTACCGATAACTACGAGATAAGGCTACAATAGAAGAGTGTCCATGCAGCGAGGGTGTACATAAATACCATCCGACATAGACGCTATTACTACAAATGGAGATATGAA
>JALRDA010000010.1 GCA_023257145.1 Candidatus Saccharimonadia bacterium
AGGGCTTGGTATTGCACGAGGCGGCACATGCAGGCTTGCCATTTGTTATTGTCGACCGCTACGTCAGTGAGGTTGTGCATGATGGTCAAAATGGATTTGTCGCGCGTAATAACCCGACGCATTTTGCCGAGTGTGTCGTTAAGCTACTTGAAGATAAAAAGCAGGCTGCGCAGTTTAGTGATGCAAGCAAGCAACTTGCACGGCAGTTTGGCGAGTACACGCAGACGAAAAAACTCGAACAAATCTACCAAGAAGCAATTGCAAAACGCGAAGCCGAAACTGACAATTAACAGATGGTAGCGTTGGTCGTCAGAGGGGATGTATTTGCCCATCTACCTCTGTTATGTTACACTCATACAGATGATCGCTGATATTACTGTCACAGAAAAAAGTTTTGGTCCCAAGCTATTGATGAGCGGGATCAAGTTTAGTATTGATGACAATGAAAAGATTGGCGTGGTTGGTCGCAATGGTGTGGGCAAATCAACTCTTTTTGGTATTTTAGCTGGGACAGACAAAGACTTTACCGGTGATGTTATTTATCGGCGCGGAACGGTCGTTGTTGCAACGCAGCAGGAACACCACAACGTCGGAGAGCAAACTGTACTTCAGTATGTCCTATCTGGTCTGCCGGAATACCCACAGCTTAGCCATATCATCGAAACGTATCCTGAAACAATGGGTGATGATATGAAAAAGATCGATGAATATACGCAGGCACTCATGCGCTTCGATGACAAAGGCTTTTATCAGATCGAAGAGCAAATCGAGCGCGAGCTAAGTAATTTTCAGCTTGATGGCATTGCACACCGCCAATTCTCTACCCTATCTGGTGGGCAAAAGCGTCTGATTGAAATCGTGAAAATTATGCACTCGGATGCTGATCTGGCGCTTATCGACGAGCCGACGAACCACATGGATTACGTTGCCAAGGCGCAATTTGTTGAGTGGATGCGTGGTGCTCGTGAAGGCATGCTGGTGATCACTCACGACCGCGACGTCCTTAACGAGGTTGATCGCATTATCGAGCTAAAAGACGGTGACAGTGCTAGTTACAAGGGCAACTACGATGCGTATCTAAAACAAAATGCCGTCAGCACCGGGACGCAGATGAACGACTTTGAAATGATCGAAAAGCGCATCGTTAACCTGAAAGCAAAAGTGATTGATTACCAGCGCCTAAAAGAAAAATCTCGCAATCCTGGAACGATTCAAAAGTTTAAACGCCTCGAAGAGACGTCACGCAAAGAGCTTGCCGAGCTGCAGGCCAAAGAAAAACCAACGTTCTGGATTGATAAGGAATCGGCAGCTAACTTGAACTACAAAGTCGCCGCCCAGTATGACAAATTCAAGTCAAAGAATATCCGTATGAGCCTAAAGAACGAGGAGAGTCGGAGCAAGCATATTCTTGTGAATGTCAAAGGCCTTAGCCTTGGTTACGGTGACACTCCCCTGTTTGAGAACATCAATATCGACCTACGTGAGGGTGAAGCGCTCGAAATCCGCGGCCGCAATGGTGCCGGTAAAACAACCTTGATCAAAGCGATACTTGGCGACACGACGGCGACAACTTTTGGCGGCGACATTACGCTCGATAATCACATGCGCATCGGTGTGTACGAGCAAGAGGTTGCGCCGACCTATTTTGATCTCCCTCTTGAGGCGGCTATTGAAAAAATGTACCTCGATCGCAATCTTTCAATTTCGACCACAAAGATTCGTGGCTTACTGAGTGATTATTTGTTTACCGAGGGTGACGGCAAAACGCCGATTTCGCGTTTGTCTGGTGGGCAAAAAGCTCGTTTCCAGCTAATTTCGATGCTTGCGAACGACCCGCAGCTACTCATCTTGGATGAGCCGACGAACCACTTGGATCTACCAAGTATCGAAGAGCTAGAGACGGCTATCACTAAATACTCTGGTGCCGTACTGTATGTTAGTCACGATGGGTTCTTCCGCGACGCGCTAAACGGCGACGTCCTGATGGTCGGTAAATAACAACACCGCCAAACAAAAAACCGCCGAAATAATCGGCGGTTTTTAAATGATCAGTTTTTACGCTGCAACTGGCTGGATGTTCTTTTCCTTGATGGTTGCGTCGATTTTTGCGCGGTCGAACCCAAGGATGATTTCACCGGCGATATCTGTGACTGGGACACCCTGGAAGTTGCCGCCATTTTTTGCCATCAACTCTTCGTATGCCGCTTTGTCAGCCTCGATATCTTTTTCAGTATACGCGATGCCAAGTTTGTCTAAATACTGCTTTTCAGTTTTGCAGAATGCGCACCATGTCGTGCTGTAGATTGTAATCTGTGAATTGTTCATGTCATATCCCCTTATCTAGTACTGTCTATTATACACCAAGATTACTATACTTTATATACTAAAATGCTTCATCTTTACGTAGGTCTACTATATCACTTCGTGCCTTGACGAGTAAGGTGCCACCCGCCACAAAGCTCACATTTGTAGATAGACAGCGACATGTCTGGTTTTAAGAGCATCTGGTGTTCGGCGGCATCACGCGCTTGGCGCTCGGTTCCAAAGCGCCGCTTCGTCTTGCAATTGCTGACGAAGTGAAATGGTTGATGTGGTGGAGTTTGGTTGCGCCGTGGCATAGGTTGGCAAAGTACCTTTCTACTGCTATAGTATACTAGTAATGAGTACATCTCAAAACGATGGTGACAAAACGCCTACACCGCCGGATGCATCGACGGTTATTTTATTGCTAACGACCATTGGCGATACAACCTGGCGCATGTTTGTTCCAACGATTGGGTTGACGATCCTGGGTCTGTTAGTGGACAAATGGCTTCACACAACACCTTGGATCATGATCTTGGGAATAGTTACCGGCGCCTACTTTGCCTACGTATTAGTGCAGCGCCAAATCAAGAATGTTAAGAAAGTTAGAAAATAGGTATTATGAATAATTTTGCTGCATCAGAACTGCACATTAGTCTCGCTGCCGAGAAGCTTTTTAGTATTGGTGGATTCCCTGTGACGAATGCCGTCTTGATGGGTGTAATGGGATTGGTGATTTTCCTCGGTATTTTTATATACGTGGCGCAGATGATCAAACACGGCAAATATAATCGCTTCGTGGGATTGGTGCAGTGGGCATTTGAAGGAATGCTTGGTGCGATCGATAGTGTCATTCCTGACAAGGTCATTGCGCGTAAAATAGCCCCATTGGCGCTAACGGTATTCTTCTTTGTGTTGATCTCATACTGGATCAGCATCATCCCTGGTGTCGGTTCGATTACCTGGAATGGTACGCCAATCTTCCGAAGTATTGCCGCCGATCT
>JALRDA010000046.1 GCA_023257145.1 Candidatus Saccharimonadia bacterium
CTCGCCACGCGGCTATCGTATGCCTATAGATAAGGGTATTGATGTCATTAGACGTCGTTACGGCCAAACCAGCCCATGCTTGATTGAGTAGTACTGTAAGCGCGTCGCTCGCGTAAATTGCCAGATCATCGTACTGATCAGCAGACAAGTACATATCGTCTAGTTCCGAAAAGTCATATGGAACATTATCCAATACAGACACCCTATCATCCTCTCTGTCTATGAAGGTGCGCCCAAATAGTTCTAGGTTACTGCCAGTATAGCATTTAAAAGCAAAAAGCCGCCAAAGGGCCATACTTCACCTTCAGAGCAGCCGTGCTCGAGATGGAATATGGCGCCTTTGACGGCATTTTATTGAAGGTCAGTTGCTATGCTGAGGCGGTATTGAGCTGCATCGGAGCAACTGTACACGTCGAAATCAGCTTGGATTCGCGCAGGACAAGGCTAGCCTGTTCCTGCTCGAGGTTACTGATCAAGTGCTGTCGATGCTTGATTTCGTCCTTGTAGCTGTCTACCATTGTTTGAGTGAGCGCATCACGCTCCATCGAGCACTTCTCGAACGTCAACCTGCAAATCATCTTTTTGCGATCAGTGATTGATTTCGAGTGATCGGTAATTGCGCCAGGAATCTCGCTAAGACGCGCTTTGATTTTCGCGAGTTCGCTGGCAGTCTTCTTGGCGCGTATTGAGTGAAACCACATGATTACTGCATGAAGCCTCATTGCACTTTCCTTTCAAATAAAACATCCGCCACTTTGCGCGGCGGATGTGTACGTCGTGTCGAGAAGTATTGGACCAATATTAGTTATACTCTTCGAAATTCGACTTGTAAAGAGGTTTATTTGTAGTCGTCGTAGGTGACCATAAGCGCACGAGAATTGATCTGTCGCAGTGAGTCTAGACCGACCTGGACAACAATCAGCAGCCCAGTACCGCCAATGGCAAGGTTGGCAGCGTTTACACCTAGTTGGGCAAAGATATACTCTGCGCCAAATGGCATCACGGCGATGATACCTAATGCCAGTGCGCCGAACAGGATCAGGCGATTGACCGTTTTAGATAGATATTTCTCGGTCTGTAGACCTGGACGAACGCCTTCGATAAAGCCACCTTGTTTTTGTAGGTTCTCGGCAATTTCGTTTGAGTTGAATACGATACCCGTGTAGAAGTACGTAAATAAAATAACAAGAATAAAGTATGCGGCTGGATAAATAAGAGCGCTCATCGTATCGCCAGTAAATGCACCTGGTTGTGGCGCCTGGAACCAACTAATCAAGTTATTGGCAAGTCCAAGATACTGCGGGTTACCAGTCGCTTTCATGACTTGGCCGATAAACGCTGGTAGTGACAAGAATGCAACCGCGAAGATGACTGGAATAACACCTGCTGCGATCAATTTGACTGGCAAGATGCTTTTGACACCACCATAATTACTATTACCCTGTACACGCTTTGCGTAGTTGATAGTAATGATGCGCTGTGCTTCGTTAATCTTCACGAGAATGAATAATATAAGGATTGAGATTAGCCCTACCGCCAACGTCACCCAGAACGCCGTAGGGTTGACCGGTAGTGTAAACCATCCAAAGACACTTAGCGCACCCTGAGACGTATCAACAAGAGATGTACCAATCGTCGACAGGGTCGTTGGTAGCTGACTGATAATACCTGCGAAGATCAAGAGACTGATACCGTTTCCGACACCTTGCTCGGTGATCAACTCACCCATCCACATAAGGAGCATTGCACCAGCAGTCATAGCCGTTACTGCGACTACCCATTCAATTGGTGTCGGCTCGGCAAGACCAGCAGCGTTACCAGCAAGAACAGTTTGGCGAAGAATGTAAATAAAGGCAATTGACTGAATGACTGCGAGAGGGAGAGCGATCATACGAGTCCACTGATTAATCTTACGGCGGCCAGATTCGCCATCCTTATGCAATTCTTCAAGCTTTGGAATGGCTTTTGTTAGTAGCTGCGTGATAATCGATGCAGTAATGAATGGACTGAGGCCGACAAGTACGATCGAGAACTGCGCTAGTGCGCCACCAGATAGGAGGTTCAAGAATCCACCGAAGTTGCTGCCACCGATGACACTTTCGATAACTTGTCGAAGTTGTGTCGGTTCAGCTAGTGGCACCGGAATATGCGCCAGCAGTCGATATGCGACGAAGATACCCAGAATAATTAGCAAACGTCGTTGCATGTCTTTATTTTTGAATGATCGGAAAATTGTCTTCCAGTTCATGATGTTTTGTTCTCTACCCTCATTATTTACAAAGCTACGTCTAGTGTAGCCATAATTCATCAATCATTATACTATAGTTCGATCCAAAAAAGTCGAAAACCCCGTCACCCTTTCGGGAGACAGAGTCTCGACCGTGTAGGTTGCGGGGGATTATTTGGCGAATGTGACAATGATTTCGCCCGTATCGCTTTGCGACGGCTTAACGATCAATCGCGGCTCGTCGGGTGTTTGTGACACACGCTGAACTGCCTGCTGCAGCAGCTTAATGATCAAGCCGTCTCCGAAATCGAAGTGGTCGTACATCATTTTGACGCCAGATGAACGCAAAAACACAGGATGATCAACGACGGCATGCGCGATAAACGCATTATGAGCACTCGTGTCATACTCGTCTGGTCCGCTGAGTATTTCAGGCAGAGTTTCAGTGATGATGATATTGCCATAGATCCTGATATTAACCTGGATAGTCGCAGCCAATGCGGCAATCAATTCTTCTTCAATATCCTTCAGGTCATTCTTCAAGCCAGTAATGACTTTTGGTTTGTCGCGCGGGATACCCGAGAGAATCGTTAACATTCTCGAAGGACTCACCTGGCAAGGAATTCCCTTAGCATGGACTTCCTTGCCGTGATGTCGTGCATGCATTTACGTGCCTTTCACTAGGTTCGATGACGCATATATGCGCATTAGAATAAATTATGCCACTACAACGCATAGGGTGCAACCATTAACGGGCACACGGGTGATCCAATTTTTACCATTTAAAAATACCCGCCATAACGACGGGTATTTTTAGATGAGTCCAGAGCCTTACTTGTCAGTAGATTCTGCTTCTTTGGTGCTTTTCTTTAGCGGAGTATCAATCTTTTCGAATGTACCACCAGCTTTAGCGATAGCTTCTTGTACGCTCTTGCTTGCGCCTTGAACCTTCAAGGTAACTTTTTCAGTCAGTTCACCACGAAGAATGACCTTTACAGTGTGGAATGGAGTCGCAATGTAGCCACCTTCAAACAATGTAAAGTTATCTGCGGTTTTACCAGCAAATGCGTTAAGGTGATCTAGATAGACGACCTGTGCAGGTGACTTCAAGCTCTTGAAACCGCGAGCCTTAGGAATAGCCTGAACAAGCGCACGCTGTCCACCCTGGAACATTGCACGTAGTTTTTTACCAGTACGCGCACCTTGACCCTTAGTACCACGACCAGCAGTTTTACCCTGGCCAGCTGAGATACCACGACCCTTGCGTTTGCGGTCTTTGTTAGCAGTAACTGTAAGTTCGTTATACTTCATTATTTAGTCTCCTCTTTGTCGGCTGCTTTTTTAGGAGCTGCTTTTTTCTTTGGAGCGTTTAGCCATTCATCACGTGGCACGAGGCTTTTTAGGGCGTCGATAGTTGCGTAAGCGATGTTGACTTTGTTTGTTGAACCAAGTGACTTAGAAAGCATGTTGCGAATACCAGTCACACCAATGATTGAACGCACAACACCGCCAGCGATAATACCAGTACCAGGAGCGGCAGGCTTAATAAGAACCTGAGCACCTGAAACTTTTACTTCGGCGTCGTGTGGAATCGTATCGTTAGCGATAGGAATCGTAATCATGTTTTTCTTTGCAACGTCAGTTGCTTTTGCGATTGCAGTCTGTACGTCCTGCCCCTTAGAGACACCAACGCCAACTTTATTCTTGCGGTCACCAACAACGACAAGTGCTTTAAAGCGGAAACGGCGTCCACCCTTTACCACACGGGCAACACGGTCGATGTTAATAACTAGTTCTTCAAATTGCTTTGGCTCGGCTGGCGCTTGATCACGACGATTGTCGCGGCGAGGAGCACGAGTGTTAGTAGTAGCCTGTTCAGCCATATTAGAACTCCAAACCTTCCTTGCGTGCAGCGTCAGCGAGCGCAGCAAGACGTCCAGCGTACTGGCGGCCGTTGCGATCAAACACTACTGCGTTAATCTTTGCTTTTTTAGCTTTCTTGGCAATGTCAGCACCAACAAATGCAGCTTGTTCTGTCATTGTGCCAGTTTGCTTTGTGCCAACGGTTGTTGCTGATGCAAGTGTGTGCTGCTTCACATCGTCGATGATCTGCGCGCTAACATGCATGTTACTGATAGTGACAGTTAAACGTGGACGTTCAGCAGTACCGGTAACTTTGCTACGTACGCGGTTTTTGCGTAGAGTTTTGTTGAGTAATTTTTTAGCAAAATTAGCCATGATTACTTACCAGTCTTTCCTGCCTTACGAAGAATAACTTCGTCAGCATACTTAATACCCTTACCTTTGTATGGTTCAGGTTTCTTTAGTGAACGAATTTCTGCAGCAACTTGGCCGACAGCCTGCTTGTCGATGCCGCTGACAGTAATTGTCATCTTTTCGACAGTAAGGGTTACACCGGCTGGTGCTTCGTACTTTACTTGGTGAGAGAACCCAAGGCTCATTTCTAGTGCCTGGCCGCCACCGTTAACGCGGAAACCGACACCGTTAACTTCAAGTTTCTTTTCGAAACCTTTTGTAATGCCTTCTACTGCGTTAAATAGTAATGCGCGCTGCAAACCGTGCTGTGCTTTTGCGATGCGACCGTCATCTTTACGTGTGACGATAGCTTGTGCACCTTCTAGAGATACAGTTACGTCGCTTAAGTGAGGTACGACGAGTTTGCCTTTGGCGCCCTCGACGGTAATTTCACTTGCGCCGACCGTAATTGTCACACCAGCAGGTACGTCAATTGGTAGTTTTCCGATTCGACTCATGTCTTACCTTTCGTTACGGCAAGTGAAAGTGTTTGTTTTCGTGCTGACACCACAGATTAATATGGGTGAGCGCAAAATCTCCCAGATTTCACTCGCAATTTATTATCTAGATAATAGTAGCATGTCTGAGGTTAAAATGCAATACAGGGACGAGCTATCGGCTACAAAAAACCTCCCTTTATATCGGGAGGTTTTTTGTAGCATGTACACCTACTTATCCTTGCGGCGTTTCAATACCATGTAGAGAATGTATCCAATTGTCAAAGCCGCGAGGGCTATTTCTAATACTGCTATTAGAATATTGGAATCCATTTTACTAGTAAACCTTAAGAAGTAGTTCGCCGCCAAGTTTTTGCTTTACAGCTTCTTGGCCAGTGATCACACCCTTGCTAGTACTGATCAAAACGATACCACGGCCGCTTTTAACGCGTGGGATGTCAGCTGAACCGACATAGACACGACGTCCTGGCTTTGACAATCGAGTTAATTCGGTAAACTTCGCGTTTTCACCTGGCTTGTTAATAGTAACAACCAGTGTGTCGCGTGGCTTGCCAGCTTCAACTTTTACGTCAGTGATATAGTGTGATTTTTTAAGTTGTTCAGCAACAACTTTCTTTAGCTTGCTTGATGGAACGCGAATTTCGTTCTTGCCAACCATAGCCGCATTTCGGATGCGAGTTAGTAGGTCAGCGATTGGGTCAGTTGATTGTAATGACATATCTGTTTCCTTTCCTACCAACTACTCTTTGTAATACCAGGGATTTCGCCCTTTGATGCTTTTTCACGGAAATTGATACGGTTGAGGCCGAAGCGTCGCATGTATCCACGTGGTCGTCCGTGTAGGACGTCACGGTTTTTAAATCGTGATGGTGAGCTGTTCAAAGGAAGCTTCTGTAGTCCCTCTAGATCACCAAGTTCTTTGAGTTCAGCGCGCTTTGCAGCAAACTTCAAAATCATTTTCTTTCGTTTTACATCGCGAGCGATCATTGATTTCTTAGCCATTAGCGTTTGCCTCCTTCTTTCTCAAACGGCATACCGAATTTTTCAAGTAGTGCACGTGAATGAGCTGGGCTTTCGTTCGTAATGTTGAACGTTACCTGCAAACCGTGAAGTACTTGTGTTTCTTCAAAGGTTAGTTCTGGGAAGATTGATTGCTCAATAATACCCAAGTTATAGTTGCCACCCTTGTCAAAACCTTTTGCACCGATACCGTGGAAGTCACGGACACGTGGCAATGCAACGTTTGAAAGGCGGTCTAGGAATTCGTACATACGAGCACCACGAAGTGTGACACTAATACCCACACGGTTCATACCAGCACGGATTTTGAAACCAGCGATTGATTTCTTTGCCATGCGGTCAACTGGTGCTTGACCAGTGATTTTCACCAATGTATTTTTTACGACTTCGTAGAAACGCTTGTCGTCTTTGTTCTTGCCGATACCAACACTCACTACGATTTTCTCGAGCTTTGGTACTTGGTGTACGTTCGCAAGATTCAATTCGGTTTGTAGTTCTTTGACAAATTGATCTTTGTACAAAGCTTTCAAACGAGGAGTAGCGGCAGTAGTTGTAGCTTTTGCCATTACTTGATCTCCTTATTCTTTGCCTGTCGGGCTAGGCGAACCTTTGCACCTTCGGCGGTCTTAGTGTAGCCAACGCGGCTTGTTGTTGCTGCTTTCGCGTCAACAACCAATGCAACCTTGTGTAGGGAAACAGGAACATGAATGTCCTTGCTGCCACCACGTGGGTTAAGCTGTGATGGTTTTACGTGGCGGTGTTTGTTACCAACACCTTCAACGAGTACCATGTTTTTCTTAGCGAGTACCTGAAGTACTTTACCAGTTGTGCCTTTTTTAGCACCGCTGATTAGTTTGACGATATCGTCTTTTTGAATACGATTAGCCATAATTATAGTACCTCCGGCGCTAGGCTGATGATCTTTGCGTAGCCCATGTCGCGAAGTTCGCGTGGAACTGGACCGAAGACACGCGTACCCTTAGGGTTCTTGTCTTCACCGATAATGACACATGCATTATCGTCAAATGCGATAGTGCTGCCGTCTTTACGGTTAATCGCTTTTTTAGTACGAACAACAACAGCTTTCACTACTGATTTTCGCTTAACAGTACCGGTTGGGTTAGCTGTCTTTACGGTAGCGACAAAAATGTCACCAACACGAGCGTAACGACGCTTCGTGCCACCAAGAACGCGAATACAAAGGACTTCCTTTGCACCGCTGTTATCGGTTACTTTTAGTCGGGTTTCTTGCTGAATCATAACTAAGCCTTTGCCTCGTCTTCTTTCAGCTCGATTGAACCGCGTGATTTCTCAAGAATCGTCTCTAGTTTGTAAGCTTTTCGCTTTGAAACAGGACGAGTTGGTGAAATAACGACTAGATCACCCTTGCTCGCTTCGTTCTTCTCATCGTGAGCTGCGTACTTGCGGGTCACAGTGTACTGCTTGCCATAAATAGGATGCGTTTCACGACTAGTAACAGCGATGGTAATAGTTTTATCTGCGACGTCCGATGTCACAGTACCAGTCAATGTCTTGGCCATATTATTTACTCTCCTTTTGCGCTTCGATTTCAAGGGCTCGGATAGCACCATGAAGGCGAGCGATATCTTTACGAGTAGAAGTCAGGACACGTGGGTTAGCTACTTCGCCAGCCGCATGACCGCGCTTCAGTGCGATATGATCAGCTTGCTTTGCAGCAAGGTCAGTTCGCAACTGCTCGATTGTCTTTACTTCTTCGGCTTGCTTTGCAGCCTTGGTAGTTGTTTTCTTGTCTGCCATTATGCTTGATCCCTTACGACAAATTTAGTCTTTACAGGAAGTTTGTGTGCAGCAAGACGCATAGCCTCGCGAGCCACTTCTTCTTCAACGCCCTTCATTTCGAATAGAACGGTGCCGGCCTTAACCTTGGCCACGAAGAATTCTGGGTTACCCTTACCGCTACCCATTTTCACGTCCTGTGGTTTACGAGTACGTGGAGTATGCGGGAAGATACGGATCCAGATTTTACCGCCACGTTTGATGTAGCGGGTCATCGCCTGACGAGCTGACTCGATCTGGCGTGACGTAATGTCATTGTTCGCCTGTGACTGCAATCCGTAGTCGCCGAATGAAACGTACTGACCACGAGTTGCGCGTCCTGGGTTTTTACCCTTGCGAACTTTTCGATACTTAGTTTTCTTAGGCAATAACATTACTTATCAACCCTTTCACCTTTGTAAATCCAGACCTTAACACCAACGATACCAGCGCCAGGCAATGTTGCGCGTGCGCTGTGGAAGTCGATGTCAGCACGAAGGGTATGCAATGGAACTGATCCTTCGCTTACTTTTTCCTTACGAGCCATTTCTGCATTGTTTAGACGACCAGCTACTTGGATACGAATACCCTTAGCACCTGCAGCCATTGTGTTCTGTGCAGTCATCTTGGTTGCACGACGGAAGTTAATACGTCGTTCAAGTTGACGAGCAATATTCTCAGCAACAAGCTTTGCAGATAGTTCTGGGCGCTTTACTTCTTCAATATTGATACGAACAGGAAGACTTGCGATCTTCTCGATGTTCGCCTTTAGTTCAGTGACCCCTGCACCACCACGTCCGATAACAACACCTGCTTTTGCAGTGTGAATCGTAATAGTGATTAGGTTTGCTGAGCGTTCGATTTCGACACGGTCGATCGTTGGACGTGATGAGAACTTAGCCTCAATCATGTCGCGGATCTTGATGTCTTCTGCCAACCATTTAGCGAAGTCTCGCTTGCCGGCAAACCATCGTGAATCCCAGTTCTTGGTAAGCTGAAGACGGAAGCTAATAGGGTTTACTTTTTGGCCCATATTATTTAGTCTCCTCTACTTTTTCAGCGACAGGTTTAGCTGCTGCTTTCTTAGGTTTTTCAGCACCACTTAGTTCAACCAAGATGTGGCTAGACTTCTTTTGGAAAGGAAGTGCGCGGCCGCGGCTTGCTGGTTTGAAACGCTTTAGGCGAGCACCTGCAGTTACTGACAATGTCGTAATTTCAAGTGTTTTACCGTCAAGGTTGTGGTTGTTAGTTGCGTTTGCCTTAGCGCTTTCGATTGCCTTTTTAACTGGCAATGCTGCACGCTTTGGCACGTGGTCAAGGATAACAAGTGCGTCAGCAACTGAACGTCCGCGTACAAGTGCAGCAACGAGGCTAACTTTACGTGGAGTCAGATCAACACCCTTAGCGTATGAACGTACGGTATATTGTTGTGACATTACTTCTTGTCCTTTCCGCCGTGCTTGCGGAACTTACGAGTTGGGCTAAACTCACCGAGTTTGTGGCCAACCATATTTTCAGATACAAGCACAGGAACGTGGATACGACCGTTGTGAACAGCGATCGTCTTGCCTACCATCTCTGGAGTAATCGTGCTAGCACGAGCCCAAGTTTTGATGATAGTACGGTCATCGGCTGTCAAAGCTGCCACTTTTTTAGCAAGCTTGAAGTCGATGAATGGTCCTTTTTTGAGTGAACGACTCATAGTTACTTCCTCCTCTTAGCTTCGTGGCGAGATTTAACAATCAACTTGCTGACGTCTTTGCGTCGGCGTGTGCGGTAACCAAGTGTCAACTGACCCCATGGAGTCTGTGGTGGTTTACCTGGTCCGTGACGGCCACCGTCACCACCACCGTGTGGGTGATCTACGGCGTTCATTACGACACCACGTACACTTGGGCGAATACCCTTGCGACGATTACGACCAGCAGAACCGATCTTTACGTTTTGGTGCTGGACGTTACCGACAACACCAAGTGCTGCAGTGGCTTCCAGACGGAAACGGCGAACTTCGCCAGATGGCAAGCGCACAAGTGCGTGATCGCCTTCTTTTGCCATCAACTGTGCTTTTGCACCTGCTGAACGAACCATTTGTGCGCCCTTACCAGCAGTGATTTCAATGGCGTAAATTTGTGAACCGACAGGGATCTTTGCAAGTGGCATACGGTTTGACGCTTCAATAGGAGCATCTTCACCGCTGGCAATTACCTTACCCTTAGTCATTGATGTGTCAGCCAGAACGTAGTGGTAAAGACCATTCTGATCTTTAATACGAGCAATACGAGCTGAACGGTTAGGGTCGTATTCGATTTCCTCGATAGTTGCAACTGTACCAGGTGCAAGCTTGTGATTCATCAAACGGTGATGTCGTTTTACACCACCACCACGGTGACGGACAGTAATACGACCAGTGTTGTTACGACCTGCGTTTTGCTTCTTGCTTTTGATCAAGCTCTTTAGCGGCTTACGAGTAGTAATTTCGCTATAGTCTTCGCTTGTCATACCACGACGAGCTGGAGTAGTTGGGTTGTAAGCTTTAATTGGCATTACTTCTTCTCCTCTGTAGTCTCTGTAGCAGGCTGATCAAATACCTGGATGCTATCGCCAGCAGCTAGAGTAACGTAAGCTTTCTTAGAGTCTTTACGTGTTGTCTTGCCAGGCTGAGCGCGCTTGCCGCGGCTAAAGCGAATTGCTTTACCACTTTGTACCAAAGTTTTGATACGCTCTACTTTTACTTCGAACTGAGCTTCCACTGCGGCAACAATCTGTTGCTTATTCGCTGTTAGTGGAACATTAAATACGTATACATTGTTTTGAGATTGCGCGTAGGCTTTCTCGGTTGCACGTGGGATAACGCTAATATTTGTCATATTATGCCTCTTCCTTTGCTAGCCATAGTTTGATCGTATCAACTGATTTAGTTGAAAGAACGATTTTATCGGCGTTTAGGATGTGGTAGACGCTAAGATAGGTGCTACGAACCAAAAGGGCATTTTGGATATTATTTGTTGCACGCAAAATCTCTGGAGTCTTCTCGTCAACAACGATCAAAACCTTACGGTCTAGCTTGTTGTCAGCCAAGAATTTAGCGACTTCACTTGTCTTACCAGTTGTTTTAATGTCTTTGATGACAATCTTGCCAGCTTGGTTAGCTAGTGTTAGCGCCTGGCGAAGTGCCACGTGCTTGCTTGTCGTTGAAAGACGCTTCTTGTAGTTTTCATTGCCACGAGGACCGAAAACAACACCACCACCGCGCCAGATTGGGTTACGAGATGAACCGAAACGTGCGCGACCTGTGCCTTTTTGCTTCCAAGGCTTCTTACCACCACCGCGGACTTCGCCACGCTGCTTAGTAGTTGCACTTGCAAGACGTGCGTTAGCTAGGTAGCTATCGTAGGCAAGTTTTAGTAGTTCGTGGTTTGGAACCTCGACTGCAAAAACGCTAGTTGGTAGAGCAGTTGTAGCTGCTTTAGTAGTCTCAGCCATTATGCCTTTCCTCCGATCACGATAAGACCCTTCTTAGGACCGGGGACTGCACCCTTTAGGCCGATAAGATTGTTCGCAGCGTCTACGTATGCGACTTCTAGGTTCTTAACAGTAACGCGGTCGTGGCCCATGCGGCCAGCCATTCGTTTACCCTTAAAGACCTTCTGAGGATACATAGATCCGATAGAACCAGGCTTACGAACGTTACCGTTACCACCGTGAGTCTTCTTGCTTGTATTAAAGTTATGTCGTTTTACAGTTCCTGCAAAACCCTTACCTTTACTTGTACCGGTAGCATCAACGATGTCACCCAAGTTAAAAGTTGTTACGTCGATCGTGTTCCCTACCAAGAGGCCTTCTGGTAGTTCTGCAACACGAAATTCCCGAATGTGTTTCGGGGTCACTTTAGCTGGTGCTGTGTGCCCAGCTACGGCCTTGCTCAAGTTCTTACCCTCACCATATGCCACCTGGACTGCGTTGTATCCGTCGGTGTCGACAGACTTGACTTGAGTCACAGTCACGGGGCCAGCTTGGATTAGCGTTACAGGAACTGCTTTGCCATCTTCACTGATGATTTGGGTCATACCAATTTTGG
>JALRDA010000051.1 GCA_023257145.1 Candidatus Saccharimonadia bacterium
AACTGCTACAGCACCAACATAAACAATTAGCATTATCATTCCCAAGAATTCAGCGCCAATCATTATGAAAAGACAAGAGATACTTATGAAATCAAGAATTAAGAAAAATACTGAGTGAACAGTGTTTTTAGAAGCTGTTACCATTATAGCAGAAACAACAGCAATTAGAGAAAATGTATAAAAGAAAATAGCGTGTGCAATCATTTTTATCTATTTTTAATTCTTTACAAAGTTTTCCAACTTTTCTTAATTCTTTACTTAAAGTTAAAATATCTTTTTTGTCTACATTTCTGATTTTAGGAACCATTAATCCGTGAGGCGTATCTACTGCGATACCGATATGATAATACTTTTTATATACAACCTCTTCGCGGGCGTCGCTGCTTGGCATCCCATCGAACTGCCCACTATTGATCAGCGGACCTTCGCCGTGATACTGACCAACAACATCAGCTGGCTTTTCAACCACTGTAATAATTGGCAATTTAAACTTATCGGCAAACGCAAAGTCGCGCTCGTCATGCGCTGGCACTGCCATAATCGCCCCTGTGCCGTAGCCAGAAAATACGTAATCCGCCACCCAAATCTGCATCTTTTCGCCGGTTGCTGGATTAATCGCATGAGCTCCAGTGAACACGCCAGTCTTTTCCCGGTTTTCATTCATTCGTTCAATTTCAGACTTTCGCGCAGCCTCGGCAATGTACGCTTCGACGTTCGCTTTGGTTTCATCATTAACTAGCTTCGCGATCAATTCGTGCTCTGGGGCTAACACCAAGAACGTTGCACCAAAGAGTGTATCTGGACGGGTCGAAAAGACGGTAATAATTTCATCGCTGCCATCGATTTGAAATTCAATCTCCGCGCCTTGCGACTTGCCAATCCAGTTCTTCTGCATAGTTTTAACCATTTCCGTCCAGTTAAGATCGTCGGTCGCCTCGAGCATCTCATCTGCGTAGGCGGTAATACGGAAGAACCACTGCTTTAAATTGCGCTTTACTACCGGATTACCACAGCGCCAACACTTCCCAGATTCAACTTGTTCATTCGCAAGCACCGTCTGGTCGGTTTCACACCACCACTGTGGACTTTCCTTTTGATACGCAAGGTCGTTCTTGTAGAGCTGATTAAAGATCCATTGTGTCCACTTGTAATATTCGGGGTCGGCAGTGCTAATTTCTTTGGACCAATCATAACTATAGCCCAAACGTTTTAGCTGCTTGATAAAGTTAGCTTTCGCTTCGTCATGCGCGATCCGCGGCTTTTTGCCAATTTTAATCGCATAGTTTTCGACAGGTAGTCCAAACGAATCCCATCCGATTGGATGATACGCATTATAGCCTTGCTGTCTTTTAGCGCGTACTTTGATGTCGCTGAATTGAAACGTTCGCCCGTGGCCGATATGAATACCCGCTCCAGTGATGCCTGGTAGCATGCTCATGCCGTAGTATTTTGGCTTTGTATGGTCGTTCAAGTCAACAGCATACGTGCCGTCACGCTCCC
The DNA here is from genome assembly GCA_023257145.1 of Candidatus Saccharimonadia bacterium. GTDB lineage: Bacteria > Patescibacteriota > Saccharimonadia > Saccharimonadales > Saccharimonadaceae > UBA6022. The sequence continues at coordinate 1,501 of JALRDA010000051.1, forward strand.
ATTGGTCTTGCCACTTTTGTTCGATATCAATTGGATTATAGCGCTTCATATACTTGTCAGTATAGCAACTTTTCGCCTCTGTTACAAAACTAGCTTGGCGGTTACTGAGCTGGCGAAGCGGGCTGCGGGCCCTGCAGTAGCGATTGAATATCTTTTTGAAGCTGATCTACTGTTGTCGATTCCTTGGGAGTGACAACTGCTACAGGGCGATTTAGTTTTGGCTCGATTGATATATTTGTCGTCTGATCTGTACCCCTTTGACTAAACGCGATACGTGTCACTTGATGACTCCATCGATCCACCCATAGTTCAACACCGTCTTTTGCCCCTAATCCATCAGTGAACTGTCGTAACTGATCGTCACTTTTGGCAGCAAAATTGCTGTCACACTTCACAAGTGATTTGTAGAACGCAGTATTTTTAATCTCCTTCGCAAAGGACACTTCGGCTTGATCATTAGTTTTCAGGACATACCCCAAACTGCCATCTTTTGCACCCAATGTTCTGTCGATAGTAATAAACGGATGTTTTTTATATAAGTCGACTAACTCATTTCTCACAGTGTTGTCATTTTGCATATCTGCGGCAATATCGTTCAGACATTCTTTTTGCTTTAAAAGATCCGGGCTGAAACTCTTGACGTCCTCAGCGCTGACTTTAATCCATTTATCATCTATGGTATCAATGACTTGATCAAATAGCCCCAGTGAATCAGCAGGAATAGCCTGGCGATAATTATTCACTAGGCTGTCGATGTTTTTCACCCTGAAATACACATCATTCTTTTTATCGATAATCGCGTTACCATCGATACTGTATTTCTTGCCACCAGCTTCGTACGCTAGACGAGCGTTCAGCGTTCCAGCATCGGACACGACACCACCATTTACTGTCGCCACCATCTTGGTAGGCCCAGCGACCGTCACCGTGCCCGTGTAGGTTGTAGATTTAGCATTTATCGCATGGATAAGAGCATCTGACACCACTTTGTTCGGGTTTTGAAACCAATACGCATACGCAAGCGTTATCGCCAGCAGCACAACAGCGATAGCTATCAAACCTGTTAGTAGTAGTTTTTTGCGACGAGTAGGTTTCCTAGGATTATTTGGTGGCACTTCAGATGCACTATACACTTCATCCGATGTTATTTGGGGTACCTTTTTATCATCCATGGCTCGTCCTCCCGTATTATGTATCGTAGCGTTTACTACAACTAGCGTATCATATCAAGTCGGTCTATGAGAACTTGGAAAAAAAGTCAGCTTTTGTTTTTAGCCACTGTGGAGATTGGCGCACTAATTCGTCACCCTCTTCCATAGTCGAAATAACTTTAACGGTCTCTTCAGTATAAATACCACCCTGCGAACCTTTGACTAGAATCGCCGCGCCTTCTTCCATCACGCCGCGAACAAAACCACCTGCGTCGATCGCACTCTTAAAGCTTCGGACCTGACACCCGCGCTGACGTGCAGCCGGTGCAAGATATTTTTCAGCTTGCTCGCCAACTGTTACGACCCACGATAAGATATTTGGGTCACAGAGTTTTCCTAATTTTTCGTGTTCAGCAGCAGATACGTCACCCAGCTCGTTCATGTCACCTAAGACGGCAATATGTTGTGGTGCCTGCAAGCCGTAGAGCGCTTGTAGTGCAGAACTTGCGGCAATTGGACTGGAATTGTAGCTATCATCAATAATCAACGTCTTATTCTGCCCTTTTAGAATGTTCATTCTTCCTGGAACGGGCCTGATCAGTTTTAGCCCTGCCGCAATCTGCTCAGTCGTCATCCCCATCTTCACCGCAACAGCAACCGCACCCATCACAGGACGTAAGCTGTGCTCGCCCGCCACTTTGACTGTCGCCTGAATAGGGTCGTATTCCGGGGTAAACACTGCACCCTCGTAGCCGTTTTCGGTTGTGAAGTTCTGCATTTCAAATTTATATTCCGCAATCCCCGTAGTGCCATACGTGTTTAGATTGCCATTAGTTAAAAACTTTGCGTATTCACCATCAATGTCATCACGATTTATAATCGCAAGTTCAGAGAAGTTTGCCGCCATCAATTCTTCCTTGGCAACCGCGTCCATCGTTTTAAAATATTCCATGTGTTCCGGGGTAACTGAAGTTACCACCCCAATATACGGACGAAGGTATCGGCCAAATCGTGCTATATCACCAGGATGGTCTGCACCGATTTCCTGGATAATAACATCCGGACCTGTCGGCATTTTTATGCGCGTACGCGCCGCGCGGAACACTGACAGCCATGCCGCGATACTTTTAATATTTTCTGGGTATTTGATGCCAAGGATTGCCAAAGGAGCACTAAGATGTGTGTTATGGTTGCCTTCTTGCATCGCCACAGCAAACCGCTGCGACAAAAGCGTTGCAATCGCGTGTTTCGTACTAGTCTTTCCGACGCTTCCTGCAACGACTATAAGTTTCACTTCAGGATGCTTCTTAAAATATTTAGTGACGTATCGTTCGAGAATAAATTGGATGGGTAACTTAAACATATCTACGACTATCATAAACCATTACCAACACTTATTAAACCGTGACACCACACTCCCCTCGTAATCCACACCAACGTTGCTCACAGTAAATAAATAGCCCGACACTGCGGACTATTTATTTACTGTAAATTGCTACTTATTTTGCACTGACAATCGATGAAACACATTGACCTTGGTTTGTGTATGCACCCTGGAATGACATCCATCCGCCATTCTTACACTGGTCTTTTGATGTTGCACCAGTTGGCGTAGGCGCAGGAGCCTGGAAGTCGTAGGTCTGGCCGTTAAATGTGACTGCGTCCGTCTCTAGATTGAGATTCTGCTTTGAAGTACCAACATTGAAGCCGGGGTTAAACGTACCAGCATACACGCCAATCGATCGGACATTAGCATTCGGATATACCGCTTTTAGCTGATCCAATGTGTAGTATGGATCTGCGCCGTTGCCTGCCACAACAATCGGAAATACATTGTCACTTGCCCATAGACGCCCTTGATACACGTCCCATTTTTGCCATGTGCCCGGTACTACCTGGCCATTTGCTGCTGGATCAAACACAAATGAGGTTGTCCAGTCGGCGATACCGTGGAGTTCAATATTCAGTTGATAGGATACCGCCGCACCAGCAGGCCCAGAAACATGCTTGGTGTAATAGCTAAGATCACTCACCTGTGAGAGTGGAGTGTTCACGTCTTTTAGATACTGAGCTTTTGCGCCAGGCGTATCGTTCGTCGTTAACGCTAGCACGCCACTAGGAAACGGTGATGTTGGATCGGAAAAATATGACACAGCACCGCCGTCAGTTGTGTCGCCACTATACCATCCCTGCGCATTAGTTGCAGTCACAGCGATAGTAGCTCCTTCAGCACGAGCAGACAATGAAAATGTCACACCGATCACTACGATGGCAGTCAAGGATAGCGCCAATAACTTAGCTATGTAATTATTCGTAAATCCACTATTTTTTAATACTGTGTGCATACTACCCTCGCTGATTTATGTATTATGCCGTTATTATACTGTGTTTTTAAAAAATACTTATGCTTTTGGCGGAATAATATCGATTTTGCGCGTCTCTTTCTGTTGAACGGCTCCGTCAGCGCTAATACGATACAGCAGCACGTGACCAAAAGACATTTCAACATCAGCGATTTGGTCCTCGTGGATATCCTCAAGATGCTTGATCAGTGCCCGGATTGAATTACCATGCGCAACCAACAAGATGTTCTTGCCCTCTTTTAACTGCGGGAGAATTTCTGTATCAAAAAACGGCACTACGCGCGCAAATACATCTTTCAATGTCTCACCACCTGGAACAGGATAATCCCAGCCACGGCGAATACCCTTAAATGCCTCTTCGCCAATCTCCTCCTGTACTTCCCATTTGTTCTTACCCGTCAAGTCACCATAGTCTCGTTCGTTCACTGCGCCATGAATATGGTGTGGCACATCAGGATGAACACTACCTTTCAATATACCGGCAAGTGTCTGATGGGTGCGCTTTTGCTCTGACGTATAGACGACATCAAACTGGACATCCTTTAAAATCTCACCGATTTGTTCTGCCTCTTTTTGCCCCTTATCTGTTAAGTTCACATCATTGAGTCCAGTCCACTTCCCCAATAGATTCCACTCGGATTCGGTGTGGCGGCTGATAACAAGTAGTCCAGTTTTTATCTCTTCATTCATAGCTTTATTATGCACGCATCTCGCCTATGCTTCAACCAAAGTGTTAAAATAATAATATGAATAAATACACGATTTCGAATATTATTGGACGACAAATCATCGATTCACGCGGTAATCCTACCGTTGAGGCGGACGTATATCTAGATGACGGCACTTTTGGACGAGCGGCCGTCCCTAGCGGTGCGAGTACCGGCGCAGGAGAAGCTCTAGAACTAAGAGACGGCGGCGACACCTACGGCGGCAAAGGAGTTAGCAAGGCGGTGCGTAATATCAACACCGCTATTCGTGAACGCTTAGTCGGGTTTGACGCCGCCGACCAGGTTGGCCTAGACGGCGTGCTACTACAGCTGGATGGAACCGAAAACAAAGCCGCTCTAGGCGCAAACGCCATACTTGCAGTCAGTCTAGCTGCTGCAAAAGCAGTTGCAAATGCCCGACATATTGCGCTCCATACGTATATCGCCGAAATGACAGGCACCACACGCCAAAGCCTGCCACTTCCTATGATGAACGTTATGAACGGTGGCCAGCACGCAGCAGGTAGTACCGACGTGCAAGAATATATGATTATTCCTGTCGGCGCGAATGATTTTACCGATGCAATTCGCATGGGAACTGAAGTCTTTCACGCGCTCGCAAAGATTCTTAAAGAAGCTGGCTATAGTACAACCGTTGGCGACGAAGGTGGCTATGCCCCCGCAGTCAAGAATGATAACCGCGAGCCACTCGAACTGATCGCAAAAGCCGTTGAAAAAGCTGGCTACAAACTCGGCACAGACATCGCCCTTGCTCTCGACGTCGCATCCAGCGAATTATTCGAGGATAACACCTATAATCTTGCTACAGAAGGTCGACACGTAAACGCAGACGAACTAATCGAATGGTACCAGTCAATTCGCTCAGAATTCCCTATCGTGTCAATCGAAGATGGATTAGATGAGAACGACTGGAGCAACTGGACAACACTCAACGCAAAACTTGGCGAAACGGTTCAGTTAGTTGGCGACGACCTTTTAGTCACAAACACTAAACTACTGCAGCGTGCGATCGATGAAAAGGCGGCTAATGCCATCCTGATCAAACCAAACCAGATCGGCACTTTAACCGAAACAATCGCCGCCGTTCAAACTGCGCAAAAAGCCGGCTGGAACACTGTTATGTCACACCGCTCCGGTGAGACCGAGGACGTCACAATCGCTCACCTTGCTGTTGGACTAGGCTGCGGTCAAATCAAAACCGGATCACTGTCTCGAACAGATCGTATCGCGAAATACAATGAGCTGCTACGTATCGCCGAAGCAAATCCAGATCTACAGCTAGCCAAGCCGTTCTTGAAGTAATCAGTTAGCGGAATAATAAAATAGCCCCACAATCGTAGGGCTATTTTATTATTCTAATTAAACGATATTCCTGAGACGACATATAACAAGAAATCCCGATAAACACAGCAACGCCCGCCAATGGCGACAGCAGTGTTATGTCACCGTCGATCATTCCACTTCCAATCATAGATGACACCTAAAAGCTAATCGAGACCATCGTCAGTACGAACAAAGCTCCGACAGGCGTATATAGACTATCTTGAAAGAGCCGTTGTGTTCTCGTCCGAACATTTGAGCGGATTTAGGACAACTTGGCATCATCTTGTACAATTAACTCTATGATTCATGACATACTACTGGCACTGTGGCTCTTTCTGCCAGCAGCAACCGCGAATGCAGCACCGGTTTTCGGCCCTAAAATTCCATTTGTCAGACAATGGAACTCTCCTATTGATGGCGGCCGTACATTCCGCGAACAACGTATATTCGGCAACCACAAGACTTGGCGCGGATTGCTATGTGGCATTGTGATTGCGACATTAACACTATGGATTCAGCAGCTACTTTTTCGGCATGTCGAATGGGCGCAATATGTCTCTGGACCGGTCGACTATACCTCACTTCCACTGTTTATACTGGGACCGCTTTTTGCTATCGGTGCGCTCGGCGGAGATGCAATTGAAAGCTTTTTCAAACGCCAACGAGGCATCAAATCCGGCAAGGCATGGGTTCCTTTTGATCAGATTGATTACATCATTGGCGCCGTTATCGTAACGCTGCCATTCTTTGTACTGAGCTTGTCGCAATACCTATGGATTCTAAGTATATGGTTTAGTATGCACCTACTAGTGAGTTACATAGGCTGGGCAGTCGGACTCAAAAAGGATCCAATCTAGATTCAGTTCGACTTCTTGTAGCCGATAATCGCGAAAATGCTCAACGTAAACGCTATAAGCGATGCAGCATACACGACGACACTGCCCGGATTTTGCACATCCCAGCCGAATGCCTGTATCACGACAAATCCAAACAACACAACCCAAAGGGTCGCCATGCTCAGTTTTCCTGATAGCGATGGGTGCAAATCAACACCGCGACGACGCGCATTGTATGCAATGCCAATAATCACCAGGTGTGGAATGAGTAGCGCAGTTAGCAGCCACCATGGTGCTAGGTTTGCGATATAGAATACGATGACTGTTAGTACTGTACCTAGTTTATCAATCGCTGCGTCCAACATCTCCCCTAAGGGACTTTTTGTTTTAGTAATATCAGCGAGCCAGCCATCCAGAATATCACACAATCGCCCGACGACAATTAATAATACACCCCACCAATAATTTTTATCGATAATCTCAAATAATCCCATTATCACAAGTGTGATGCCAATAAAGGTGGCTGCATTTGCTAACGTTACGACACCGCCAGTTGCGGCTGCGAGACGCTGAAGCGTGGTGCGATCGTTAACTGCAACTGATGACCATTCGGGTTTTTTGTCTGCTCGGTGGAGATTCATCTGCTTATTATAGCATCCGGCACTACCGGCGACTGATGAGCATTAAAGCCGGCCTTTATACGATAATAGAGATTACCCTAGGTGTGTTATTTTCGACGCGTCGCCAAAAAGACGCCGACGAGTCCAGTCAGAACACCGGCGGTGGCAATATACAGTGAGCGGTCGGCAGACGCACGAGTGTCTGCTAAAACCTGGTCTGATTTGGCAGCTGCTGCGTCAGTCGCAGTTTGGCTAACTATCTTTGTTGTCGAGTACGGCTTGTTTTCTTCAGCCTCCGATGGCTCTTGGTCCCATGCGACCACCCTACCGTCCGCGTACGTTTCATACGCCTTCCACTTTAGGTCAGTCGACTCTTTTGGTGCAATCGCACCAAATTGAAACTCATCTTTCAGATCGACCGGTATTGCACCACCAATCCAATTAATCTCGGTGATTTTTGCGTCCTCACCTGTGCCAGATTTCATTACGCTGACGTCCCACCCAGCCTTGACGAATGGGCGCACAGACGCCACGCCATCTGGAACCACCAGGCGAACAGCGACGACCGGCGTGTCGTGCTCGTTCGGTACCGATACTGAAAAAGTTGTGCGCGATGCAGATTCAACCTCTTTCGGACTAACTACTACATGCGCAAAAGCCGAGCTCGCTACCGTAATACTAATGACGCCAATAAAAATACCTGCCGCCACGATATTACGCATCACTCCGTTCATAAATAAGTCTCCTTTATATTAATCTTTACTTAAGTATATCAGGCTACCATTTGCTTTGACGTAAGATATCATGCCATCGATTGACCGCTACGATAATAACGATGGCCAGCAAAATCCCGCTTGTTATCAGTACCATTTCAGCCCAGGAATGATTTGGTCGATCCAGAACACTGCCCGCCACACCTCTTGAAACACGCTGAGAATACTCAAATATCCGCTGCCCGCCACTAGCTGTTGTTGTAATGCGCATGTTGTAGATACCCTGCACAGGAAATGTATATCGCGCCACCGAAAGTCCGTTTTCCGTTTTCGTTTTGACGATAGTCACCTCGCCAGACTGATTTTGAATCTCGAGTCTAACATCCGCAACCTTACTACCATACGCATTACTGTTCGCATCAAAGTAAATCATAGATTGCTGGCCGGCGACCGGATCGTCATCAGGAGTGATGTGCAAAATAGCCCCGCTCGCTTTGTCATTACTAGAAACATACACATGTGCTGATGCAACTTGCGATACGACTAGCCCGACTATAACACTGCCGATAATAGCGAGTATGCCTTTCATTTAATGTACATTCCCATGCGTTGCTTTCTCATGCGAGCCACTACCACCACCATGATAGCTTTGTATCAGCGCAGGCATTCCTGTAATCGCTATAATCCATGCCGCCCAAATACTTGCAAATATAACCCAGAAATACAGCTTGCCAGACAATTCTTCTGACTTTCTTGCGAGCAGCGTCACCAGCCTATACGTCTCTAGACCGCTCAAAATAATTAACGCAATTAGCGCCGACACCTGAATCGCTGAATAGGAGAGATGCGTTCCGACGGACCAGATGTGCAAAATAGCAAGCACTCCACCGACATAGACAAACCGATGCACCCATTTCCAGTAGCGGAACGTCATAATTTTTATTACCTTATCAAATGAGGTAATTGCCATAATAAACAAAATGCCCAATGAAACAGCACCGCCAGCGAGCGACCATTGAAACAAGGAAGGCAGATACGATAACTGACTCAGACCGCCCAGCTGTCCCCATAGCGCAACAGCCGCATGTAGCAATGCAAAATAAAATGCAGATACACCAATCGCTCGACGAGCAAACTCAATATGCCTCAGTCGCTGCTTGCCGATGACATATCCTAGTGGCGAAATGATCAATGCCACATACCAATACACAATACAGAGCAGTCCAAATACTTGTTGTAATCGTATATAAAAGAGCTGATCGCTCGTAATTTGTAGCCGCAACCAACCAAACACAATAACACTTAGCAAAAACGTAGAGACGAGAATGTAAAAGCGAGAATTATTCAGAAGCGCATAATTGGTGTCGTTGCTCATTGCTTAACTATAGCAAACTTCGAACCCACCGGCACACATACAGTACTTTGAGCTATCGCATAGTCTTTTCATCAACGAACTGTAAAATATCGCCAGGTTGACAATCAAGCGCCCGACATATTGCCTCGAGCGTCGTCAGCCTAATCGCCTTTGCTTTACCATTTTTAAGAATCGATAGATTGGCCATCGTAATCCCCACTTTCTCTGTCAACTCTGTAACGCTCATCTTACGTTTTGCGAGCATAATATCGATAGTAATAATAATCGCCATACAAACCCTAGACCGTCAAATCATTTTCTGATTTCATTACAACGGCATTCTGAACCAGTTTCTGAAGCACCGCTGCGAATGTTGCTATCACCAGCGAAGCGAATATAATCACCAGCCCGATAACAATAACGCCAGGCGCATCATCACGGTCGGCGGCAATGTAAATATATGGCATTCCAGCAGTAAAAATGACGGCGATCAATAGCGCGCAGTATTTAATTACAGCGAAGGCTTTGACAGACATCTCGGAAAAAGCTAGATTTTTGTCAATGTATCCTAATAATTTAAGTGCTTGGTAAAGTGCAAAAAAGAATGGAAGCGCAGGCACATATAGTCCAATTAATATTGGTCGATAATAGCCTGTGTTGTCAGAACCTATTAGCGCAGGTAATGCGAAGGCACATATAGCTAGTACGATTAACCCCAAAATCACAATTACTAACTTTAAAAATAATGTTGAACCTCGCTTCATTGTGTCGCCTTTCATTTATTCTATTCTTTAGTTTTAGCATAGAATATATCGTTTTACAATAAATAATTATCGTTTAGGCGAAAGTGCGGCGATAATATTCTGTATCCGTTTATAGATCGTCGGCAGTGACCTAGCCTCTGTGACCGATCGACAATATTCCTTCCGCCGAGAGTATGTTAAGTCGTGAAATTCCCTATCAAGTCCACTTGATTTTAAAGCATCTGCTAGCGGCAATGGAATTTCCACCTCGCGATACCCACTATCCAGCTCCAGTGTCACCGTAATAATATCTCCAATTTTAGCACCGGCCGCATCCCGATCGCGCATTGGAAACACAACCATACATTTCCCAGCTACTCCCGTAGCAGTACTTTGATAGGTGTAATTATTGATCGTCACTTTTAGCGGTGCGCGCCTATTGCCCTTGATTTCATTTAGATTTTTTTCCGGAATCTCAAGCGAAGCATGATTTCCCGATCCAATCACCACAGTCTTGTAGGTTGTTGTCATATTTTTATCATATCAATTCTCACCCTAAGGTCTAGTCAATTAGCCAAATATTCTCTTCTCGGCTTCTCGCTGGCGTGCAGGATCGGCGCTGTCGGCATAACGCATCCAAAACCGATGGTCCTCGATTGCCTTGCTTAGATTTTGGTACTTTTTAGCTAAATCATTGATAAGTTGCTCATCCGCATGCAGTTCATTTTTTTCTTTGTTTAATTCGCGTAATTCGCTAGCCAGCTGGAGCGTCTCGGAGCCATCAACGGCAATTAATAATTCCGTACGGTGCATCCGCTTTTTTACATCCTCTGTAGCGTGTTTTGTTTTATCTAGTAGCGACTGCATGTCGTCTCTTTCCTTTATAAGACGATTCATCTTATCAAATATTCGCTGAGCAACAGGACTCATATTCACCCCCTTCTTGACACGTTACGTTTACTTATTAGTAGCACAAGATATTTACAAGAACCTTATTACTTATTTAACTTCCCCAGGTGTTTATCCTTCAGCGCAAGATACTCACTCGAATCCTTGACCTTTACGTACGTCTCATAAAATATTTGTGCTGATTTGGCTTTATCCGATTTTCTCCAGTCACTATCCTGTGTAATAATTTTGTGGTCTTTGGTGTATTTTACGCCAGAGGAGTGGTTCGCGTACCGCCTGGACCGCGTGAATCCCATCAGCAAGAATTTTCGCGCCATATCCATACCTACAAAATCATCATGTCGCGCATACTCCTGAAATAATTCATAAATTTTCGCGGAAGACTCTCTTGCCATGTCTGGCGTTGCAAACTTCCAATATGGCAAGATTTCACTTTTGTACGGTTCGGCAATTAAAACACCCTGCTCGCCGCGCCCAATTTTATATTTCTCTGGATGCTTGCGGAAGTCAATGTTGCGATAATTGTCTGCGTACGTAGTGTCACTCATTATTTATATTATATAATAAACCTACGATGCATATCTCCCGGAAGAAACATGGCAATCAATTCACCTACTTTAAAGGAGAATCGAAAATTACCGATAACAAACAAATTGAGCGCATTAATTCACTTGCCATCCCTCCCGCTTGGAAAAATGTTGAAATAGCCATTTCTAAATCAGCCAAAATCCCAGCAAAAGGTGTCGACGCGGCTGGCAGGATTCAGGCGATCTATAGTCAGGCTTTCCGCATGCAACAAGAAAAACTAAAGTTTGATAAAATCTTACGTTTTGCCGAAAAATTGCCAGCATTACGTAAACAGGTAGAAAAGGATCTGCGCCGCAAACGACTCGATGAACAAAAAGTCGTTGCCTGCATCGTCAAGCTCATTGATGAACATTTTTTTCGCGTCGGCAACGACCATTACGCAAAAGAGCATCAAACATATGGCGTCACGACACTTCGCAGTAAACATGCAAATATCACCAAAACTACTGTTACGTTTGATTTCATTGGCAAAAGCGGAAAGCAGCACGTCAAAAAAATAACCAACCCGCAAATTATAGACATCATCAAACATCTAGATGAACTACCTGGATATGAGATATTTCGTTTCATCGATACACAAAATGTCATGCACGATATTCACAGCAGCAACGTGAATAGCTACATAAAAAGGCATATCGGCGATGAGTTTTCTGCAAAAGATTTTCGCACATGGGGCGGCACTTTATTGGCGCTATCTGCGTTCTTGCTCGAAGTGGGTGAAGATTTAACATCGACACAATCAAAGAAAATCATGCAATCCGTGACTAAAAAGGTTGCGAAGCGACTTGGCAATACACCAGCTGTCGCAAAAAGTTCTTATATAGATCCTCGTATTTTTACCGCTTTCGAAGACGGTTCAACAATCCCAAAACTGCGAAGAACTATGCAAAATATGAAACCTCGAAAATACCTTACCGTTGAAGAACAGTGCGTTCTAAAAGTACTAAAATCCTCCTAGCCTACCAAAAAAGACTATTCACTTATATATTTTCTAGCGGCACTACACACGCAGTGGTTTTATTGTCCGTCCACGAATACTTCTGGGTCGATGTCGTTTTCATTTCGGGCCATCCATACTTTCCAAGTGCGGCGTCCTCCCATGGCATGACGACATTGGCATTCTGGCAGTCAGCCTTGTCACCTTCTAGCATATACATAATGTAGTACGGATTTGAAACGTTATTCACTTTAAATCCTGACCAGTTATATAAAACAGCTCCAACGAAGGTGCTCGTTTGATATGGCATATTGACGCGCGCACTATTCACTACGGGCTGTGTAGCAATGATTGATTTCAACGAATTAAAAAATGTCACATCCTCGCTTGCGATATTGGCCGTCTCACCGCAATCGCCCGTACCGTCGCTATTTACATCAGCATACCCCGTCCCCAGACATGCCCGCCCAGCATTAACGGGCGGATAGCTACTATTGACGGCACGGTACGAGGTAAGAGCCTTATTGTACGACTGAACAACAGATATCGTTCGCACGTTTCTCGCCTTAGCAGTCACACCATTAAAAGCGATTGTCGTAATTGCGGCCAATATACCAATCACAACAATAACGATCAATAATTCAACGATAGTAAACCCTTCGCCCGTATGGCGATGAGGGCTATGGTATAAATGTCGTCGACTATTATTCACTCGTGCCCAGTATGACGTATCGAGTCGCACTATTCAATAGAAGCGTGAGCAGCATGGCTAGGCAATACAATCTTGTACATTTTATTAGTCCGCGCGTATTTAGGATAGGATGAGATTAACCAATTTCGAGATCACCACTGTTGCAATTGCGGCAATGATAAATGCACCAAAAAATCCTAACACGCTAGTTAAATAAAATGACCATCCAGGTGATTTGATGCCATATTTAAATTGGAATCGCTTCACCAGTTTAGTTGTAAAAATAGCAGCGATAATCGCTAAGAATAGATACAAAAAATTCATCGTCATTGTCGGCATGTATCGAACGCTCTCGACAGGCTGATTTTCTGCAGGATTATTCGACAAATATACCACAGAAATAGCGCTGCCGTCAGGATGAGCATCGTAGACGTCTTTACTGATATAAAAATCAGATTGAGTTACTTTTTGATCTGTATTGTTTGGTATAAACTCATAGCTTATTTTATGAACCATCAATCCTGGCGAACGCGAGGTAGAGCGATGTATGTCGCGCTCTAATACAATTCCTGTGACAGTTTCACCACGATCTAATAGCATTCGTTTTTCAACAATCGAACGAATAAAAAAGAAGGCAGCTATGGCCAACACTAGTAAAAGTGCAATTGTAAGGATTCGGTTATGCAGTGCAGTCTTTGCGGTCAGTTGGGTTTTATTCATTATTTCATAGTACCATCAGTAGAACTGTAGATCTGTCTATTTCATCGCAGTTAGGATGGTGCGTTATCCAAGTATCGCCACAAATGTAAACATGCAACGCTTCTGTAGGGCGACCATTTCATGGATACATCAATTAACGCACTCTTTGTCGGCAGCTCGTCCCAATCATGCAATTTCATCATCGCTCGCTGCAAACCTACATCGTCAGGAGCAAACACGTCTTGCCGTCCTAGTGTAAAGATCAAAAACATCTGTGCTGTCCAGACACCTATTCCTTTCACTAGTATTAGTTCTGAGATAACATCGTCGTCGCTCTGCCGCTCCAAGTGGTTGTAAACTGTTGGGTTTTCGACAAACCGTCCAGCGAGGTCTTTAACATACGACGCCTTCCGCCCCGATAGCCCTATTTGCTTTATATCTGCCTCGGACATTAGAGCTACTTTTGATGGCGACAATTCAGTCACTTCGACAAAACGATTGTAGATCGTCCGAGCGGCCGCCACTGAGACTTGCTGGCCAATAATCGACTTACAGAGCGCCGCAAAATAATCGTCGGACATTTCGGGCGCGGTTAAAATTTGAGATTCGATAACACCACCAAGGATTGGATCTAGTTGTTTTAAGGTATTCTCGGCAATAGCTATATCTTCTTGTGTCATTGCTACTACTATAGGTGACCGACGTGTTTTATGTAAAATCGAACATCACGTCTCTTACATTGACTCGCCATGGTCGCAGTGAAAACTCATGACCTCCATACACGATTGCTTACTTTGATTTATATATTTTTCAATGTGATTGCCAAAGATCGGTTTTTTCATTTCCATGTCGTGTATTTTAATCTACTATTTTATAGCTGCGTACTTGCATTTGCGTCAAATTCAACCGTCCACTCAATACCGTATTTATCTCTAAACATTGCAAAATAGGTATCCCACGGGCTTAAATCAAAGGCTACTTCAACTACTCCACCTGCCGAAAGGCCAGTGAATAGTTTATCAGCTTCTTCTTTAGTTTCTGCGCTGATCGCAATCTTGGATCTGTTTTCATTTTCATTTACCCTACCCATGCTTTCAGGAATATCATTGGCGAGCAAGCTGTTGTTACCGATCGGCAAAGAAATATGCATGATTTTATTCGCTTCGCTTTCCGACACTGGGAATTCAGCACTTTCCAGCTCTTTGAATCGAACAATTTTTTCAAACTCACCGCCGAAAACGGATTTGTAAAAATTAAAGGCTTCTTCGGCATTTCCGTTAAAGTTAATGTATGGATTAATAGTTGGCATAACGTAATTCTCCTTAGTAAGAATTTGTGGTACTTCTATTTTAACAAAATTTAAATAATATCCATCTCGAGGTATTTGGTGTATTCACATCCTTGCGCCGGATAGCCGACGCGTTTCTCACCTTAAGTCCTAACGACTGTGACAATTTCAAGTTACAGGAAATCGTTAGGTTGTTTAACTTGTCGCGAGGTTTGATTACTTAATTCTTGAAGCTTTAAGATATATAAGAGATAACGGTACAAATATAAGCATTGCAAGTACCGTAACTATAAGTAGGTTTGGTCCTTCGGAGTCATTAACAAGAAAAAACACAAACCTTGAAACAGCAAAAGAAATTATCAGGAGAATAAATACAAAAACTTTTCTCATTTAAGTAGATTGTATCATGTCATAAGGGGGAATACGCGGAATCTGCACACACTTAAGTATCTAGAAGGCATTACTTAGGTTAGAGTCCTCATTGCATATAGCAATAAACGCCAATTTTACTCGGCTTTTTACAGGGTTTATGTTGTGATGACATCTTGGAGCGGGTGAAGAGACTCAAAGACTCTCCCGACCCTGTCTGGTGCGGAAAAGAACCTTGCTCTCGACTTTTATTATTTTCGAGGAGGTCGAGAGCTTAAGTACTCATGCCAATAAAAAATCCCCAGATAAACTGAGAATATTTTATTGGTGCGGGTGAAGAGACTCAAACTCTCGACCTCTTCCTTGGCAAGGAAGCGCTCTATCAACTGAGCTACACCCGCATAACTCTAAGAATTATAGAGAAAAAGAACGTCAATTACAAGGGGCTAGACAACATTAACGTATAGTAGCCGTTTATCATGTGCAGCGTTTTAAAAATAGTCTGTAAGCAATCGTACATCACGCACGATGCAAAATTGCTAATCTTAGCTTGTACTAATTAATCAGGAGAAATTACATGGAACATACGAACTCGAAAGCAGGAATGATTATCGGTATTATCGTAGCCCTAGTTATAGGAATGGGTGGCGGATACGCGATTGGAAAAAGCATGCAGTCGAACGACAATACATCAATGTCGCAGGATACAAAGACGACAATCAACAAAACTGGTGAATTAAATGTTGCACTCGATGGACTACTTCGCGAACATGTCACGACAAGTCTTGCGGTGACACGTACTATCGTTGATGGTGGATCCACCGAAAAACTTGCAGGTGCCGAAGCAGCACAGACAGCAAACGCAGTAAACATCGCCAAGGCGGTCGGCAGTATCTACGGTGAAGATGCACAAAAAGCGATCACTACCCCATTTGTCGAGCACATCACTAATTCCAACAACTACGCAAAAGCAGTTGCCGCAAACGATGCTAGCGCAAAAGAAATGTCACTCACAGCACTACGTACAAATCTACGACAAGTAGCAGACGTGTTTAATAGTGTCATCCCTAGCGTCTCATCAGATGCATTATACGAAGCACTCAATGCACATGAAACGCTATTAAACGATTCAGCTGAAGCATACCAAGCTGGTGATTACACCAAGGCATATCAGCTTGAAAGCGAAGCACTTACGCAGATTTCTGGTGGCGCAACAGTACTGACGAACGGTATAGTCGCATCAAAGCCAGATATGTATAAATAACCGCTCACATATCGATCACTGCGCCGCTCGCCTAAAAACGAGCGGCGCTTAATAGCAACGTATCTATCCACCATTCTATTCGCATAATATTACCAAAGAAATACCCCCATCAGACGATGAGGGTATTTCTTTGGTGGCTCCTCCCAGACTCGAACTGGGGACACGCGGCTCTTCAGGCCGCTGCTCTACCAACTGAGCTAAAGAGCCAAATCAGCATTACACTCCTACTATAGTACAGAGGTGCGCGCTGATTTGCAAGCTACTTCTTTACGACAGTAGCGACGGCGTCTTTTGCGTTTGTTACTGCGTTTGATCCACGCAGCGCGTCGATTAGTTCAACTGGGAACAAGAACATTGTTTTCTGGCTAGGTTCTGCGCTAATTCGCTCTAGTGTACTGAGTGTACGCAGATTAAGTGCGCCAGGAACCTTGGCAAACACAGATGCGGCGTCCGCAAGATTCTGTGCAGCTACTTTTTCGCCGTCCGCGTTAATAATTGTCGCACGACGATCACGCTCGGCTTCGGCCTGTTTTGCCATCGCACGCTTCATGTCTTGTGGCAATTCAATATTCTGCATTTTGACATTTTCAATATCGATACCCCATTTGGCAGTTTCGGCATCAACAATCTCTTTGATTTTTTGACTAATTTCTTCACGTTTCGACAGCAGATCGTCCAGTTCAAAATTACCCGTTACGTCGCGCAGAGCTGCTTGTGCGAACTGACTTGTCGCGTAGACATAGTTGGTTGTTTCAAGAACGGCTTTTGGCGCATCGACAACGCGGAAATACACAATCGCATCAATGCCGGCAGTGACGTTATCTTTTGTAATGACCTCTTGTTTGGTCACATCAATAGGCGTTGAACGGACGTCAACACGGATAAGTCGCTGGATAATTGGCACAACAATTCGGAAACCAGGCTGGCGAAGTCCTGAATATTTACCAAATGTTAGAACAACGCCGCGTTCATACTGATTAATAATTTTAATGCCACTGAGAATAAATAGGCCGATAATAATTAAGATAAATACTACAAATCCGTCCATGAAACCTCCCTTAGTTTTATTCTATTGTATCACTTATCGCTAACTGGATAAGGGTATCTATCAGCTGACTATACGAAATTCCTTCAGCTCGCCATAATTTTGGATACATACTGATATTTGTAAATCCAGGCAGCGTATTCACTTCGTTGAGATATAAGGTATCGTCATCTGCTAAAAAGAAATCGATTCGCGCTAACCCTTTACAACCCAATATCGCATAGATCTTTGCTGCTTCATGCTTAATTTTTTGCTTCGTAGATTCATCCAGGTCTGCGGAAATGATCGCCTGAGACGTACTGTCGGACGCATATTTATCGTCATAGCTATAAAATGCATCACCAGGCTTAATTTCGCCTACGCCGCTTGTCTTGTGATGTGGCGGATTACCCAGCACTGCCACTTCTAACTCTCGCCCAGCAATGCCACGCTCGATCAGAATCGTATCATCATGCGCATGCGCCAACGATACAGCTTCGACCAGCTCTTGTTCGCTGTGTACCTTGCTAACCCCTACAGAACTACCGGATCGCGAAGGCTTTACAAACATCGGGACACCTAACTGCACGCTGAGTCGGCTAAAGTCAGGCTGCGCTTCATATGAGCGGTGCACGACATATGGTGCAGTTCGAATATCGTTTGCATCTAAAATCTGCTTGGTAGCTACCTTGTCCATACTAATACTGCTACTGAACATATCGCAGCCAACAATTGGAATATGCAGTAGCTGCGCAAGCCCCTGTACACTTCCATCTTCACCGTTTTTTCCATGCAAGATCGGCAGAATGACATCTGGCTTTAATGTCTGCCCGTGCGGCAGCGTTACAAATACACCCGAGCCAAGTACGGGGATAATCTGTAGGGTGCTCTGCAGACTTTCGTCATCGAGAGATTCTAACAGCCACCAATTCCCCGATCGATCAATGTAGCCCAAGTTTACTTCGTATTTTGAATCATCGATCGCCGCGTAGACATTGCGCGCCGAAGAAAGAGAGATATCGTGCTCGGACGATTCACCACCGAAAAGCAACAATACAGTCGTGCGGTTCATACTGTCAGTATAGCGTATTATGGGCAGTTATAAAAAGGGATGCGCTGCGCTATAATGCCGGTCTTTCCCGTCGTTACCAACCCAAGACCATCCGTATTCGTACAAGGGTTAGCACCTTCGCCCTCGTTCTCATCTATCGAATATTTATTGCCCCATGGGTCACCCGACTTTAATTTTGCCAGTGACATCTGACTTGCCGCGGCAATACGGTCGATTGTTAATTCATATCGAGCTTGGTCCGAGCAGCGCGTACAGTTGGAACCTGTAATACCAAATAGATGGCTGTCGGCATTAATACGAGCAGCATGAATAGCCTTATTTAATAACGTCAGGTCGTTATTCGCGCTTGTTACCCTAGCCCGTTCCTGCACTCCATTAAACGCAACGATTGTGATTGCTGCTAATATGCCAATCACCACAATGACGATGAGTAGTTCGACGATTGTAAAGCCTGATTGTTTTCGGTTGCGCGGCATGATATCTCCTGCAGTAATTAGATTTAACAGTTGTAGTATGGGATGGATGGCACTATAACGCCGGGATGAGCGGCAATATTCGTCACGTTAAGCACATCCTGCCGACATGGATTTGCCACTTGTTCGCCTTCGTTCTCATCGAGAACATAGCGATTACCCCATGGATCGCCCGCTTTGAGTGAAGATAGGTTCGTATTTGCTGCAGCACCAATTCTATCAAGTGCCAAATCGTACATAGCCTGCGTCCCCGCACAGTTAGTGCAGCCACTGCCGGTAATACCCATCAATGTCTTGTCAGCATTAAGGCGACCAACTTGAATTGCCTTTACGAGTGTATTCAAATCACTATTAGCTTTTTGGATGCGCGCTCGCTCTTGCACTCCATTAAAGGCAACGATTGTAATCGCTGCTAGGATGCCGATAACGACGATGACGATAAGTAGTTCGACGATCGTAAAGCCTAATTTTGTGCTATACGCCTGCTTTTTATTTTTTCGTTCGCCCATTGCAACTAGCGTATCATGACCCGTATAGTAACCGCAACCGGTATCAATCTTTAGCTATCCTTGATCAGCATCACCCAACATTCAGTCACTCCATACGCAGAAACTGAGCTTTTTGCATTAGCTGGCGGCGTCAAT
This sequence comes from Candidatus Saccharimonadia bacterium, assembly GCA_023257145.1. GTDB lineage: Bacteria > Patescibacteriota > Saccharimonadia > Saccharimonadales > Saccharimonadaceae > UBA6022. The sequence goes on from JALRDA010000051.1 coordinate 21,290, forward strand.
GTATACAAACTACCGCTAGGATAGACCAATGGCTTCACCATACATGTCTGATTCAATCCCTCAAGCACATACTCCATCACAATCGACTGCGTCCCGTCGACTGCCACTGAATAGACATACGGACCATAAGTCACGTCACCGTCCGTCGAGGTAACCGGTGAGTACTTGGCCATCGAAGGTAGTGCGGTACCCGACAGGAGCGTGTTAAAGGTTGGTGTGTCGGATATATATGAAGCACCGTCAAAAACCGCGCAATCCGCCCTACCGTCACCGGTTCGATCGCTGTAGCCCGTTCCTAAACATGCCTTGTCCCAGCCATCCGCATGATCCATAGCTGCAACAATATCGTTGAATTTATTCTCGGTTGCGGCAATTTTGACTATATCCACAAATTGCTGAGCATAATCGATCCTCGATGCGTTTCTTGCCTGTCGCTGAAATCCAGAATAACCGATGATCGTTATTGTCGCCAAAATACCAATTACGGCAATAACGACAAGTAGTTCGACGACCGTAAAACCATCTTTTCTTTTCGTAAACGTAAGCATGTTGAATATTAGTATAGCATCATGTAATGTGTTTTTTTAAACAACAAAATAACCCCTATAGACACTTCAAGGTATAATAGAACTATGCAACGTGTCCCTCTCGCTGAACGAATGCGCCCAACAACACTCGATGAAGTGATCGGCCAAACACACCTATTGGGAGACGGTGAAATTCTACGTCAGATCGTGCGACACAAAGAGCCGGTTAGTCTAATCCTTTGGGGGCCGCCCGGCAGTGGCAAAACAACACTGGCGCGCATTATTGCCAGCGAAGTTAATGCAGAATTTATCGAGCTCTCTGCAGTAACTAGTGGCAAAAAGGATGTCGAAAAAGTCGTTGAACACGCTCGTCAAAACTGGAATCTACAGCTGCGAACGATTTTATTTGTGGACGAAATCCACCGCTTCAACAAGGCACAACAAGACGCGTTCCTACCTCACGTCGAATCTGGCCTCATTACGCTGATTGGAGCGACGACTGAAAATCCTAGCTTTGAAATTATCACCCCACTACTGTCTCGTAGTCGCGTATTGGTGCTACAACCGCTTGAAAAGGAAGCTATTATCGCTATTTTAAAACGGGCGCTGGTTGATGAAAAGAAATCAAAAAATGTTACCCCAAAAGCACTTGACTACCTGGCCGAGCTTGCTGGCGGTGATGCGCGGGTTGCACTTGGAAATCTCGAACTCGCCTTATCGATGAACGAAAAAGTCACTCCAGAAGTGGTTAAAGTTGCCGCCCAGAAACGTATTCCTGGCTATGATAAAAAGGGCGACATGCACTATAACGTCATTAGCGCATTCATCAAAAGTATGCGCGGCAGTAACGTCGATGCAACATTATACTATCTAGCGCGCATGCTTGATGCGGGCGAAGATCCAAAATTCATCGCGAGGCGTATGGTCATATTCGCATCCGAAGATATCGGCCTGGCTGGAAACGGTGCCCTAGGGCTCGCCGTCACTGCTTTTCAGGCAGTAGAGCGTGTCGGCATGCCCGAGAGTAACTATATCCTCTTCCACGTCGCAACTGCTCTTGCTAAATCAGAAAAGTCACGCAAAACTAGCGATGCGATGTACCGCGCGCAGGCTCTTGCAAAGCAATACCCGGACAGTCCTGTACCGATTCATTTACGCAACGCACCAACAAAATTAATGAAGGATCTAGGCTACGCAAAAGACTACAAGTGGGAGGCTGACTTTAAACATGCAAAAGGCTTTTTACCTGACGACCTAAAGAATGAAACTATTTTTTAGCTCGCTTTGCGGATTTACTAGCTTTGGCCGTTGAAGTAGATTTCTTACTAAGCTTGATAGCTTGTTCGTATCGCGCCAAATACGCAGTCGCCATAACGTCTTTGGAGAATTTGTCGATCACCGACTGACGACAAGCTGCAGGATCAATCTCGTCAATGCGCTGCATGTATTCTAAAAATTCTGCTTCGTTATTCGCTAAAAAGCCGTTGACGCCGTGTTCGATGATCTCTGGCATTGCACCACGATTCATCGCAACAACCGGCGTACCGCACGCCAGCGCTTCGATAACAGCCATGCCAAATGGCTCTTCCCAATCAATTGGGAACAGTAGTGCTTTTGCTTCGCTAATGAATTTATTCTTACGAGGACCTTTCAAGTTGCCTGAAAAGGTAATTTTTGGATAACGGAGCGTATAGGAAAGAATCCGATCGCTGTAATAGCGAAATTCTGCCATATTACGATAATTACTCATTGGGTTCGCTAACTCGAAAAGCAGCTTCCTACTCGATTCAATACCTGCCACCGTTCCTGCCATTCGTAGGCGTGACTTTGTCTTGACCGCCAGTTTTGCTGCAATGTGCTGACCCTTATCCTGCGAGAATCGTGCTAGCGTAATAAAGTAATTCTTTTTAGTCTCAACGAATGGGAAGCGCTCTACATCGATTGCATTATATACCGAAGGCAAGATATAAGGTTTTAACGCACTCGGTGCGGACTTCATCAACGCATCAGAGATGCCAATAATGAATGCGCGCCCCATGTGATTCGCCATCTGCTCCCAGTATGGTCGATTATCTGGCAGTCCTTGTGCGAGCATTTCCTTGGTTGAAAACGGCGGACCATGATGCGTGTGAACAATCGGTGGGATGTCAGGATCAGCTGACGCCCATGCAAGGAGCTGAGGGCCAATGAATCCGTTGTGGTCGTGGATAATATCAAAGCCGCCATCCTCTTTAATCTTTGAAAGCGCAAATTGCATATGCGCCGCCATGATTGGTAATGTTTCGTAGCCTGGACGATGTATCTCCTTGAACTGTTCTGTTTTATAAAGAGAGTGTGTCTTGATGCCTCGAGTTTTATGTTCACCATTCGCAAACACTTCGACATCAACGTCAAGTTTCTTTAATCCATCAATTAACCCATCAAGGACAAGCTCAATACCCCCATATCCTTTGATTGGCAATGCCAGCCAGGGTGGGGCAATAATCGCAACACGTAAACGGCTCATAGCTGTGTTCAGCCTCCTCTATAAAACTAAATTAATCCACGTAACTATTGGCCTTATTATAACACGAGGACTATACTAGATAATATGCACGAGCAAGAAACCAATCCCCTCCAGCTACCTGACGGATTTCGACTGCTCCCAGGCGAGAAGCTTCTTTTGCCTGTCATTACACATGATCAACGAATTTTTGACGGCGCGCCGTCGAGTCTCGAACAGATGCTTCGTTTAACTCGCTCCGATCATCCTGACAATATTGGCAAAAATGGCCCAAGTATCGCTGCCCTAGCTTTTGAAACCAAAGCAATGGCGAATGAAATTGTCGAAACACCTGATCATTTACGCTTATACGAGATATTTTTTGGACGAGATGGCCTGCGTGTTGCCATAGATCTCATTTCTAGTTACCCGGAACTAGCTCGCGCCACCACGCTAAAGCTCGCCGAACAACAAGGCGTTGAGGATCACGTAAACCGAGAAGAAGAGCTCGGAAGAATCCTACACGAGTTCCGCGACCCGAGCGACCCGATTGCAGTCGACCTGACCGAACGACTTGGCTGGGATTGGCCATATTATGGCTCGGTTGATGCAACCCCCGAATTCATCCGTACGCTAACCGCCTACTGTAAACGAACCGAAGAAAACCGCGCATTCTTGTCACAAGAATACACCGATCGAAACGGAAACACACAACCCATGACCCACGCACTCGAAATGGCACTTGCATGGATTAATCGCCGGCTTAGCAGCAACCCCGAAGGTCTCCTTGAATACAAGGCGGCCATTCCCAAAGGTATTGAAAATCAAGTCTGGAAGGATTCTTGGGATGCGTACCATCATGCAGATGGGACGCTAGCGAACCACGATAAAGGAATTGCATCAATTGAGGTACAGGTTACCACCTACGATGCGCTTATTGACGCAGCAGAATTATTCGAAGACGCCCTCGACCAGACAGAACAAGCCTATGAACTACGCGCCCAGGCTGAACGCCTAAAACAAACTATCCTCGCAACGTTTTGGACCGAAGAAAAAGGCGGCTATTTCGTGCTTGGCACTGACCGCGACGAACATGGGCAATTACGCCAGATGAAAATTCGCACCTCAAATATGGGGCACGTGTTAAATTCTCGCTTACTAAGTGGTGATGATCCAGAAATGATACGCATGCGCGAAGCAGTCATTCGCCATATGATGTCTCCTGAAATGCTTAATGTTAGCGGTATCCGCACACTTGCGAGCGACGAATACAGATTCCGTCCAGGATCGTATCATAACGGAAGCGTGTGGCTATGGGACACTCATCATATCGCAAAAGGTATGCGACGACATGGCTTTGTTGACGAATCTGACGAACTCGATCGTCGACTGCTAAATGTCGTCAACACCACGCACATGTTCCCTGAATATGTCAGAGGAGATGACAGCAACACCCCAAGCATCAATCAACAAACGATTATTGTTTGGGACGAGATCAACCAGCGCGAGAATAAAGTTGACCAACCTCCACAAGAAGTTCAGGCGTGGTCTGTCGCGGTGATTCTAGCTACGAAAAAACGCTTGCAGCGTCGAGGCGTTGATCTCGCTACATACGACACCCGTGTCGGTGTTTCCGCCGCATAATATATCGATTATTAGGTGTCGTCTTCGGCTAACAATGCCGCAAGTACGCCGTTCGTCCAACCGAATCCATCCTGTAGCGGATACTCACCGCCACCACCAAGACCACTCTGACTTTGAACGTCGTACTTTTCAATCATCTTGCCTTGCTCTTTGAAGACCTTGACATTCACATCTATCCAGCGATACTTGATTTTGTCAGCAAGCTGGTTGTAACCATAATGTCGCAACCCTTCAATTGCCACCCACTGTAGCGGCGCCCATCCGTTCGGGGCGTCCCATTGCTGACCTGTATTTGCCAATGTCGTCACTAAACCGCCCTCTTTTAGGAAGTCACTTTCCAGACGACGTGCAACAGCAGCAGCTTGTTTTGTAGAAGCAATTTTTGCAAATAATGGAAAAACAGCAGCAAGCGTTAAATTATCTTTAGGCGCCTTGGCTTTAAAGTCATAATCAACAAAGAACTGCGCATCTTCGTTCCAGCAATATTTTTGAATCTCTTTTTCACGTCGCTCGGCTGCAAGTAGGAACTTCTTTGCCAGTAGCGGCTGCAGCATATATCGGTACCCTTCGGCAATCGTTACTTCCAGCTGGTATAGCAGACTATTCAGATCGACTGGAATAACATCTGTCGTATGAATTGTGCGAATATCATTTGGATCCTTGAACCACCTGGAACTAAAATCCCAGCCAGACTCTGCACCCGCACGCAGATGCAAATACATCGCTTCGGTTTCGCTGCCAACCTTCCCGTGCGCCGTTTCGACATCTTCAAAGTGCGATTCAGGTCGAGGGGTATTTTTATTATCGTAGTATCGATTAAGAATCGACCCGTCGGACATCTGAACAACACGTGCTAGTGCCTGGTGGTCAGGATTTTCATTAACCGAGCGGCGACCCTTCATCCAAAAGCGATATTCCGCCAATAGGTATGGCAGATATTCAATATAGACGCGGCGTCGACCTTTTTGACGAGCCAATAGTTTTACCATCAGTGCAAAAAACGGTGGCTGCGATCGACTCAGAAAATACGTGCGATTAGCGGTAGGAATGAAGCCAAATTTGCGAATCATGTACGCATAATTTTTCATCATCCCCTCGATCATATCCCAACGATTGTCAGCCGCAAGTCCAAGCATAATAAAGTAACTGTCCCAGTAAAACTGCTCACTAAAGCGGCCGCCAGGGACGATATATTTGTGCGGAACGGCAACAAGCGAACCGCGGTCACGACGATTTTTACGCTCCAACACGTGCCATAACTCAGAGATATGTTCGCGCGGCGTCATGTTGGGGTCGGTGTGATAAGACGAATCATATGCCCCATATTTGTAGAAGTGACGTGACACAAAATCATTCAAATTAAACTTTGGATCATCTTTCAGTAGCAAGTATTCCTGTTGAATCTGCTTCATTCGGCGACGAGGAATCAAGTCGACGAAGGTTTTGCCATCACCGTACACGCGTTTTGTTTGGACTTCGTCAAACAAAACCCCCAAAGCCTCTTCAGGACTTTTCATGACAGGCATCAATCCACCAGCTGTTGTCACGACGGCCGTTTTCAGTGCACTTTCGCCAGGAATTTTAGGAATTTTTATTATTTTTTTAATCATTATATATTTAGTATAGTGCTAGTGGTATCTGATGACAACGACGTTTTGTGAATTAGTCAAAAAAATACCCGCCATCTATCGGTGGCGGGTATTTTTAACAAGAAGACTTACTACTTCTTGTTACGTTTTCGCATATTTGGATCAAGGAATCGCTTACGCAGACGAAGTGATTTCGGTGTCACTTCTAGAAGCTCGTCGTCTTCGATAAAGTCAATCGATTGCTCAAGGCTAAGATCAGTAAACGGCGTCAGCTGGATCGTACCATCACTTGATGACGTACGCATATTCGTCAGCTGCTTGCCGCGGCAAACATTCACATCTAGATCACCCTGGCGGTTGTAAACACCGACGATCATACCCTGGTAAACAGTCGTTCCTGGACCGACATACAATTCGCCACGAGCCGCTGCTGCGTCAAGTGCGTATGCGGTTGTTGAGCCTGCTTCGGTAGCAATCAACGCGCCATTGCGTGTCTGCTGTAGCTTAGCGCCAAGCGGCTGGTAGCCGTGTGGCAAACTGTTCATGATAATTGTACCCTTCGTTGCAGTAAGAAGAAGGTTGCGAAGACCAATCATTGCGCGAGTCGGCAAGATGTATGTCGAGCGTGAAGTACCGCTACTGGTCTGCTCTTGCTTTACCATCGCTGCACGGCGAGTACCTAGCTCTTGGCTGACCGCACCTAGGAATTCAGGGCCCACTTCGACGAGTAATTCTTCGACTGGCTCTTTTGTGACACCATCTTCTTCGATCGTCACTACCTGAGGGCGACCAACTTCGAACTCAAAGCCTTCGCGACGTAGTGTCTCAATCAGAACAGAAAGGTGCAATTCACCACGGCCAGATACGACAAATCCAATACCCTCTTCAGCGACGCGAAGCGAGACATTGGTTTCAAGTTCTTTCTTAAGGCGATCGCCAATTTGACGACTCGTGTTAAATTCAGCTTCTTTACCCTTCATTGGGCTAGTATTTGGACCAAGGTACATACTTAGTGTCGGCGCTTCGACGTCAATAACTGGAAGTGCTTCTGGATTTTCCTTATCGGCAATTGTTTCACCGATGTGTGCATCAGCAACGCCTGTAATCGCAACGATATCACCCGCGTGCGCTTCTTCGATTTCTTCGCGGTTCAAGCCACGATAGCCAAAGATCTTGTCGGTTTTACCGTTAATGATCGCTCCATCACGCTTGATGAGTGCAATTTGCTGCGCGCGCTTGATGCTACCACGAGAAATACGACCAATCGCATATTTGCCGAGGAAGTTGTCATACTGCAGTGAAGTCACTAGCATCTGGAATGGTTTTTCGGTTTCAACCGTTGGTGCAGGAATATCATTGATGATTGCATCGAAGATTGGCGTCAAATCAGCATGCTCCGCAGTGTTTTCTGGAAGGTGCGTCCATGCCTTGCCGTCGCGCCCGATTGCGTAGTACACAGGGTAATGTAACTGGCTGTCATCAATCGCAAGCTCAAGGAACAAATCAGACACCTCATCAATCACCTCATCGATGCGGCGTGATGGCTTGTCAATTTTATTAACGATCACAACTGGCTTTAGACCAAGTTCAAGCGCCTTTGAAAGCACGAACTTTGTCTGAGGCATTGGGCCTTCTTGGGCGTCAACCACCAAAAGAACACCGTCGGCCATGTTAAGCGTTCGCTCAACCTCACCAGAGAAATCGGCGTGACCTGGGGTGTCAATAATATTGATTTTGTAGTCACCGTGATAGATTGACGTCTGCTTAGCCGTAATCGTGATGCCGCGCTCATGTTCCTGGTCACCGCTGTCCATGATCAATTCCTGATTCATTTCAGCTTGGTTATCACGGAACGTGTTAGATTGTTTTAATAACCCATCAACCATGGTCGTCTTGCCGTGGTCAACGTGGGCGATGATCGCAATATTGCGAATAAATTTTGGGTCTTTCATAAAAATACGCCCACTTATTGATGGGCTCCTCTATCTGTAAATATAGCATACTCCGGCACTTTTAGCAAGTCCCGGAGTATATGTAAGCATAAATTCTATCTGGTGGAGCTACAGGGACTCGAACCCTGGACCTCTTCCATGCCATGGAAGCACTCTAGCCAACTGAGCTACAGCCCCGTACTGAATTATTCTAACAAAAACTCGCCCCTTTTGACAGAGACGAGCCTTCTAAGCTGTTACGCGCCCACCCGGGGCGCTATGTTTGTTTTGACATGTTTGTGTTAACGCTCAATGGCACCCCATTGGCGTACCAGCTTATGCTTTATTATCCCCCTTTTGTGACGAAACTGCAAGCTTTTCCCGCTATTGCTAGTATTGTATGACAAATTATGATTAAATAGCTATGTTCAGAAGCACACGCGTATTAAGCAAAAGGCGGGCGCTTACCTCTAGTATGGTAAACTCTCTTCTTCGCACATCGCATAAGCGGTCGATCGGACGATAAATTAGGAACAGGATAAGAAGAAGAAAAGAGTACCACGTATTATGGCACAACAAAATCTATTCATCGGTAGCCTTGCATATGCAACTACTGACGACACACTAAAAGCACATTTCGAACAAATCGGTGAAGTAGCTAGCGCTCGCGTTATCACTGACCGCGACAGCGGCCGCTCAAAAGGTTTCGGATTCGTAGAATTCGTAAACGAAGATGACAACCAGAAAGCTGTTGATCAGCTTGACGGTAAAGATCTTGACGGGCGCACAATCAGCGTTGGTCTAGCTCGACCAAAAGAAGACCGACCTCGTCGCGACTTCAATGGTGGCGGCAACGACCGCGGTGGCAACGGTGGCGGTTCATTCCGTCAGCGTAGCTGGTAATTTATTACCCACATCAAAAATACCTCACCCTAACCGGTGAGGTATTTTGTTTGTGTAGATTATTTAAACGCAGGGATTGGCGACTGAAGCCAGT
>JALRDA010000077.1 GCA_023257145.1 Candidatus Saccharimonadia bacterium
GTGGCGGCGATCGTAGCGTGAAGCATTAAGAATATTGCTAATGTAGCCACTTAGGCGATTTGCCGAGACGACGAGGCGCTTGAGAAGCTCGGCTTGATCTTCGTCAAGCTGGTCACCTATCTCATCACCAAATACATCCAAGTAGCCACGAATAACCGTGATTGGGCCACGTAGTTCGTGCGCAGCAAATGCAATAAAGTCTAGGTCATCATCGTCGGGCTGGTAGTCGCTGCTGCGATCAAACAAGCTGATGACAACTTCTGCGGTACTTCCCTTTTGATAGGACGCTGTGACATCGTAAATTTTACGATCTTCTTCCCCAGTAATTTTATTAGGAACGCGCTTCCATGTTCGCTCACTATGTACTGCATGCTGCTCGCAGTCCTTTAGCCATGTATAAAGATCATTCTCATCGTCAAATAATAAGTCGATGACTTGTTTCCCGTCGGTATCCGTATGAACGGGCGCTTTTGTGTTGGCGTATGTTACCTGGCCGTAGGTATCCATAATAATAAAGCCGACTGAGGTATTTTCGAGGGCGGTTGTGATTTTTTGTATTGGCAGCTGTTGATCATCATCAGATTTTTTGTCTGTCGAGTCGCCGACTGCCAGCTTGTATACCAGCTGCAAGAGCGGCTTGAACCCATCACGTTCAAAATGCCGTGCGTTTGGATTGGGTGGTGTTACCGCCGTTGGCTCGCCAGACACGTGTGTCAGTGCGCTGGTCAGGTCTTTGAATGGCAGCATTAACTGATTAAATAGAATCACGTTAACGCCAATCGTCGTCGCAAGAACGGCAACCATAGTGATCCAAAACACGATACTCGTTGTCAAAACGCCACCTGCAATTAGCGCGCAGCCGATGACGAGTGTGACGGCAACTTGCATGATAATTGTTAGTAGAATGGCTCGCTTTTTAAAGCGTGGCCAATAGTCGCGAACCATGTCCGGTGCTTGATGAGAAGCGTTGTTTACTGCCATGAGACTGCTCCGCCACTATTGGGAATGGCTGCAATCCAGGTCTGGCCGCGTACTAGTGGAATATCTTTGCCGCTTGCATCGACAAATCGTAGTTGGCTGGCGCGATCGGCTTTGGTCCAGGTGACTGTTTGCGCGGTGCCGTTTTGGAAGATTACCGCTTCACCACTGCCGGTTGTCGTAATACTTTCGCGGTAGCCGTCTTCCATGATTTTTGTCATGTCAACCTTCATTGCAATGACGACTGACGGTGTGATCTGCCCGTCTTCACGATCCAGGTGTGGTGCACCAGCCTGAGAGCGAGCGTAGGTGTTGCTGGCCTTATCATACGCATAGTTGCTGTTATAAGTCGGGCCACTGATAGTGATGGCTATATTCGAAGCGTCTGGTGATTCGACCGGCTTGCCGTCAGTACGACTGAAGGCGGTAAATGAAGATTGTGTGTAGCCCTTTGCTTGATTCAGCGCGTCGAGGCGTTCAAAGCTAGTGTAGACATTGTGTGGGGCGTAACGATCACTGGCGCGCCAGTATGTCCCAGCGTTAAAGAATTGATCGATGTCACGGTAGTTACCGTTACGAATCTCAGCGAGTGCTGCAGCGCTGCCGCCGACATGGGCGACACTGGCGTTATACGGCGCTAGCCAGTCTACGTAGTACATGCGCAAACTGCGGACAGGGCCGATGAGTGCTGGCTTATCCTGCTGATGGATCGTGAGGAATCGTGTGATACCACCTTCTGCGATAGCCTCATACACGACACCTGATTGTTTGAGGCCAGATTGCGGACGAGCTTCGGGACTGTTTTCTATCATGATCGCCGTTGTTGCCATATTTATCTCTGCTTCGTTCTTGACGAGTACGCCAGTGAGCGGCGAATAATACTTTTTAGCTTCGACCGGCTTCGTTGTCGTCGTTGGTGCTTTGGCAACTGGTGCTGGCTTTTCGCCAAGGACGAGAATAGCGTATACGATCGCGCCAGATATCAGCACGATAAGTACGCTTGCGATGGCGAATGCTTTCCGTGGATGCGCCTTTGCCCACGCGGTCAATTTGGTGAATGGTGAGGGTTTTTTCGTATTTGGATACATGCTAATGGTTATTATAGCAGAAAGTGTGCGCCAGCTAGGCGGACGCACAAAAAGGTATTTTTTAGGTTATCAACGGCTTTTGTGGCCGCGCCATATCATGGTGTCGTAAGCCACTTGCACTTCATCAGGAATTTCTTGTTCCGATTGGTAGCCTTTTTTAGCATACGAGCGTAGTCGCTGAAAATTACCGAGAACATCGCGGATGGTTTCACCGCGGCCATGGCGGAGCGTGTATTCCGGCAAAGAAGTTGTTTCGTGTCGATCAATTAACGTCGGCAGGTCGCCGCGCCACTGTGCTTCGGCGGAGGCGTGGAGTGTTCGCGACATGTAGGGCGTGTCGACCAGGAGGATAGCCTTGGGGGTAATCCCCTTTTCAGACAGAAGTGTTTGGGCGTTACTGATTACCTGAGTTGGATTTTTAGCAGTTGGGTCTTTGGTGATGGCTGATTCTGGTACGTCATAGGAACGGATAATCTTTGCCATGCTGTCAGCTATTGTCATGTCGCTTTCTGATTGCTCACCACCAGATACGACGATGTGTGGTGCAAATCCCATGCTGTAGAGCTCTGCGGCGAGGTGCGCGACGTTTGTATCTTTCGTGCCATCGACAATGATCACGTCTGCATGTTGCAAAGGTGATTCTATCGCAAGATAGTTCCAAATGATCGCAAGTAGCTGATCGTCAGATCGATTATCCATTTAGGCTGGATTCGCCGTCTCGATGGCTTGCTGTAGACGCTTGATGACAGATTGTTTGCCAATAGTTGCCAACGTGTCATTGAGTGCAGGACTAAACGGCGCCCAGCTGACGGCAAGGCGGATCATACTAAAGAGGATTCCTGGTTTTTGACCAGTTGTTTCGAGGAGTTGGTTGAGGGTTGCTTGGATAGCTTCTGGAGTAAACTCGCTGTCTTCTAGCGCTGTAATCGTTTGCTGTAACAATGCGACAAGTTCATCGCGTCCTTGTTTTTTGAGCTGCTTGTTTTCATCCACCATTGTCCAATCAGGAGTTGGAGTTGTGAAGAAGTAGCTACAAAGTAGAGGCAGGTCGGCCAGTGTTTTTAGGCGATCTTGGACAAGGCCTAGGATTTCTTTTTTATATTCTGGGGTTGCGGCAACGGCGCTCTCAGGCCAAAAATTAGCTACACGGTCGAATAGGTCATCCAAGCTAAGGCGACGAATCCACTGTCCATTTAGCCACAGTAATCGCTGCTCATCAAAACGGGCGCCACTGCGTTGGACGCGGTCTAGGCTGAATTTTTCTATTAGCTCTTCGCGCGAAAAAATTTCTTGTTCGGTGCCGTCATTCCACCCCATACTAGCGATGAAATTAACGAGCGCTTCGGGCGTATAGCCATCCTTTAGGTAGTCCAACACGTCTTTCGCGCCGTCACGTTTGCCAAGTTTTTTGTTGCCCGATTCAGCCATGATATGAGGCATCGTAGCGAATATTGGATGTGTGAGGTCAAGTGCGTCATATAGATTAAGATAATTTGGCTGGCTTGAAATAAATTCTTGGCCGCGAATGATGTGAGTAATGTGCATTTCAGCGTCGTCGACAATATGCGCAAAGTTGTAGGTTGGGAACCCATCGGATTTGATCAAAATAAAGTCATCAATCACCTCTGGACCGGTATGAAGGTCGCCCATTACTTCATCGTGCCATGAGTACTCCTTTGGATCGGATTTAAAACGGAGGGGTGTCGTACCATCCCATGCTGGTGGGTTTTCTGGACGATGATGGCGATACAAGAAGGCCTTTTTCTCCGCCTTAGCTGACTCGCGGAATGCTTGGATTTCATCGGCAGTATATGGGTCGGCATACGCGCGGCCACTATCGATAAGTTTTTGCGCCCACTGTCGATAGATTTCTAGGCGGTCACTTTGGCGGTATGGGCCGTATGGACCATCGACATCGGGCCCTTCGTCATATTCCATTCCAAGTGCGCGTAAGCTAGTCATAAGATGTGCGGCGGAACCCTCAACTTCCCTTTTTTGGTCAGTGTCTTCAAGGCGTAAAACAAATTTGCCACCCGATTGTCGAGCGAGTAGCCATGCAAAAAGTGCCGTGCGGACGCCACCTACGTGCAAAAAGCCGGTTGGACTTGGTGCAAAGCGGGTACGTACGGGTGTTGAGGATGAGATATCTGTCATAATTACTCTTTAGTATAACAGATAGCAGAGGTGATTACATGCTGGTTGCGATATTGAGAATCTGCTGGCTAGAAAGCGGTGCGTCACCACTAATCGTGTAGCGAACGCCATCGTTCACCCATGCTGCGTTATTGCTGAAGATATAAACGGTGATGCCCTTTTCGCTGTGCGGAACGTATCCGCCGCGTGATGTCGGTTCGACGTAGTTAGCAAGGAGTGCGCTGGAATCCCAGCCACTTTTTTCTTGTTTGACCGTAAAGCCTTGCGTGCCGCCGTTTGCGACGTATTGAATACCTACTTGACCTTCGTTGTAGGCGACTTTATTAATACGGTACCCGTCAGGACTATAGCCCGGATAGGATGCGTCAAAGCCAGCTTGCGCTGCGGCGACTCGAACAGAGAGATTCGGCATATTTAGGTAGGTAAAGTAGCCTGCTAGCATAATCAGCGCAAGTGCACCTGACATGATGCCGAAAGCTCGTGTTTGTTTACGAGGATGTTTGACTTGTTTTGCCTTGGCATTGTGGTGCGGCGCGCTATCTAGTGCTTCGGCGATTGCTTCGTTTTTGATGACGTGCGATGGTTTTGGCGCGTGTGTTGCTACGTGATGTGTCGGGGTGTGTGCGACTGTAGGACGAGCCACCGGTGCTTTAGGGGTTGCTTGGGACTTTTGCTGTACTTTTGCGACCAGCGGGTGGCTGACTGGGCCGATGTCCATGTGGCGTACTTGTGGTTTTGTTGCGGTAGGATGTGCGGCAAATTTTGAGATTGCGGGGCTTTTTTGGATGTCGCGTTTTACGTGAGTAGTAGGTTTGTGAATAACCGAAGATGATGGCGCCGTGCGAGGTTTTGGCTGCTCAGCTTGCATTTTTTTTACAGCAGCACGAACTGCACTTCGATTAAGTGTGGCAGATTTTTGCGTTGCTTTATGAATCGAATGTGAATGTTGTGCACGAGATTTGCTAGGCTGGACGTCGGTCTGCGGTGCATTTCGTAGAGGTAGTCCAGTCTGGGCATCATAAACCATGCCGTTGATTGTGACTGTTTGCTGACTCATGTTGGTTTATCCCCCTGTGTAATATAAGTAAAATGGTATTCTACCTCGACCATTTCGCTTATGCGGTTTGTTATTTTATATAGTAGTGAAATGCTTTTGAATATGCAATAGTTTCGTGCAATGTTGGTATAATAGAACTACTATGTATCGCCCCCCTTCCAAACGCACGCAACTTATTCAGCGCATCACAATTTATACCGTTATGTCGGTTTCAGTCATTGTTTTAGTCGCCATCCTAGTGTTTTTTATGCTGGGATATCAAATTAATCGAACAGATGGCAAGATCGAGCAAGGTGGATTGGTGCAGTTTAATACGCAGCCAGCTGGTGCAGATATAAAAATTGATGGCATTACGCTAGGTACACGTACCGCTGCTCGCAAGACGATGAATACGGGGCAGCATGCGATTTCTATGGAGCGTCAGGGCTATAAAACATGGCAAAAATCTGTCGAGGTTACCGCTGGCGGAATACTTTGGCTGACCTATGCTCGGTTGGTGCCGAATGAGTTACCGACGGCGAATGTCGCTTCGTTTGGTGCAGTTGCGGGTACTGCTTCATCACCAGATAACAAATGGATGGCGATTAAAGAGGATGCAAGTACTCCAATTATTCATCTCGCTGATCTGTCGAGGGATGACGTTGAGGTGACGAATATCGAATTGCCGTCCGAAAGCTACACGGCGCCTGCACCAGAAAAATCACAAGCATTTAGCCTTGAAACGTG
This sequence comes from Candidatus Saccharimonadia bacterium, assembly GCA_023257145.1. Lineage (GTDB taxonomy): Bacteria > Patescibacteriota > Saccharimonadia > Saccharimonadales > Saccharimonadaceae > UBA6022. Next base: position 6,004 of record JALRDA010000077.1, read on the forward strand.
GAACCCTTCAAGTCGATTTTTGCTTGTAAAGCATACATATGACGACGATAAGGTAGAGTGGATTGTTGCCGATACGCAAAATATTGAGGCGACAAAAAATATCACTACCTTGTTGGGTGTGAATGCGACAAAAGTATTATTTACAGGCAACAGTACATCGATACTCTATGCATTAGTCGATAACACCGTTCGAAAAATTGACCTAAATGCGGCGACATTGTCTGGACCGTTAGTTTCAAACGTTGCCGAGTTCTCGTTATATGATAACAACACGGTTGTCTACTCTACGCTGCCGGATCCAGCGACGCAGATGCGTAGTGTCGGCTATTTTAATGACGGTGCAGCAAAGGCGCGAACGATTCGCTCGTATAGCGATAACGGGCAAATTCCTTTACATATTGCCGTCGGCAAATACTTTGATGATTATTACATCGCCATTTCCTACGATAAAGCGATCGAGATTTTAAAGGGTGCGTTGCCGCGTAGTGACGCATCGACACCATCGGCAATGACTGCCTATGCGACAATGAGTATTCCTAGCGGCGTACAGCACTTGTCGATTGTCACTAACGGCCGGTTTGTTGTTGCTCAGACGCCGACGTCGTTTGTCACGAATGATCTAGAACTAAAAAAGACGACCACGACCGAACTGAAAGACACGACATTGTTGCCCCGTGAACTACGTTGGCTTGATGGCTATACTATCTGGAACGATCAAGGTGGTAAATTGCGCCTGTATGAGTTTGACGGCGCAAATCAGCACGAGATTATGTCTGTTGTTCCTGGAATGAGCGTGACCTATAGCCCATCCGCGAAATATCTTTATGGTATTGCCCAGTCGTCAGACGGTAAGTTCCATCTGCAACGCGTTCGAATGATTCTTCAATAATTAGTCGTGGCTATATAGTATGTTGTCTATTCGTTGCCGCCACCGAAGACTCGCTGGAGGAACGTCGGTGAATTTCCAGGGATTGCTGCTGCCGGCTGATTGCTTGTTGCTGTGCTCTCGGGGGCGGCCTGTGCCTTGTCGGGGCTTGGGCTAACTTGCTCTGCAGTGACAAGTAGTCGATTAAGAGATGTGCCAAGAGGCGTACAAGTGATAAGTGTCAAAATAGGTTTATCGGTCGGGTAGATCAATTTCTGCACATCAGTCGGCTTAACTACTTCCTTCTTAGTGACGGTATACGTGTAGCGAACGCCGTTGTAGTTAATATAGATCGTATCATTATTATTAATGCGTTCTAGCTGAGCGAAAATAAACTTGTAATTACCCGGATCGATGATGTCGTTGCTCGAGTGGCCGGATAATACCGTGTTGCCGACTTGTCCTGGTTTACTGTTTGCGCCGGGAATGCCGAACCACGCAACGCCGTTTTCCATGGCTTTCATCTGTGCGTCGTAGTCTGGGGTGACATTATATTCTACCGGTACGTCGACATTAATCTTTGGAATGATTAATTTTGGCTCTGGGCCAACAGCGACATTTGTTAGCGGGTCGACGATGATATTTGCAGGGTCAATATTGCCTGGACTAATATACGCCTGCACGTTAGAAATCAGTACACGGTTGTACTGGAGGAATAAAAATAGGACGATAACACAGCTAGCTGCGGCAATTGGCACAAAATGACGGCTTTTGCGTACCTTATGTGCCGAGTCATTTACCTTTGCGATTAGTTTACTGCGTAGGTCGTACATTGCTTCTTCGCGGTTAAAGGTGTCTGGTGATGATTCTGGCATGTTGCCACTAGCAGCAACTTGGTTTGAAGGTAGGCCGGCTTTGGCTGCATCGGCGGCGCGAGCCTCTAGTTCTTGGTGTGCTCGATATACTTGGCCAACATAGTAGCGCTCGTAATATTTTTGGTAATAATCTTGCCACGCTGTATGATATTGCTTCCATTGGTCGGCTTCGATCTGAGCTGGATTTACTTGTGTCCGTTCGTATGGATTAACATCGGCCAATTCTTGCTGAGGGACAGCGTCGGTAGGTGCAACGGGTGTTGTTTGCGGCGTTGGTGTCGTCGTATTTCCATTGTAGATGGCATCAACTTGACTACGCACGATATTGGTCGCTGCGGCTTGTGTGTTGCTGTCGCGCTGTGAGTTCGGAGGAGTATGAACAAACGATCGCTGTGGTATCAGCGGCGTGCCCATTCGCCTGTCATCGTTTTCATCTGGTTTCATCTATAGATTCCTATTTAAATCTATTGTACAATACATTGGTAGCATTTACTACTTTCCATATGCCGCGATGGTGGAATCGGTAGACACGCTAGACTCAAAATCTGGTGAGCATTAGCTC
>JALRDA010000007.1 GCA_023257145.1 Candidatus Saccharimonadia bacterium
AAAACCGTTATGTTACTATATAACACCTTTGGTGACGAGAGACAGAGGATGCTGTTTCTCGCCGGCAACCGACACGTATGCAAAAAGCTTAACTTCTTCACTCTCCGTGTCAAGCAACCTTGCTTAAAATGTAATAGTGCCTTTAATCTCTTTAGTATTACCTTCGGAGTCGATTATGCGGGTTTCTTCGGTAACACTTTTAGCATTTGTCGTGTCAATACGCCCTGGCATTCGCTTTATGGCATTATTAATCGCTACAATTACCGCTAATCCAACTAGCGCAATGACCACCATAATCATGCCAGTCGACATTGTAGTGTAAACATACACACTATCGTACTCGCCATGGCGTTCCATACCTATCGTGTATAGTGCACATCCGATACCAAAGATCAGACCAATTATGGATGCAGGAATAATTCGCATTTGTATCCTCTGTCTCTTAAATTTGTCGCATTACCGACAATCCAGATGTACTCAAATGATAACATCTCTAGATACTATATTAACATAAATACAATAAAAATGCAATACTACTCAAATAGGTCGTCAAGGTCGTCAAGATGTGGACGACGGCGATCCTTAACGGTAGTGACAATGCGCTCAAAACTAAGTTTTTGCTCTTCGCTCGACGCGGTATCTTTGAATGAATACATACCAGTATTCAACTCGTTCTCACCAACGAATACTAGGAATGGTATATCCTTTTTGACCGCAGTTTTAATCTGCTTGTCTAGCTTTCGGCCAGTTACATCAAGTTCCGTATTTACACCTTCGCCGCGAAGATCAGCAGCTAGCTTCATGGCACCTAACAGTGATTCCTCGCCCAGTACAGCAACATACACTTCAGTGGTCGAAGGAAGCTTTGGAAGTAGATTGTGTGATTCGAGGAATAGTTCAGTCATCGACAAGCCAGGTGCCATACCAACTGCCGAGATCTGCTCGGCACCAAACAAGCCGACCAACCCATCGTAGCGGCCACCGCCAAAGAGTGAGCGATTGTTATCTGGGTGATTATCGAAGAACTCGAAAACAGTCCCTGTATAGTAGTCCAGTCCACGCATAAGTGTAATATCGAATACGGCATTTTTGATACCTGCTGCTTCAAGAAGCGTAAACAGCTCTTGAACTTCGACAACCGCTGCACTGTCGCGGATTTCTTGCGGCAAATCTGCCATTGTTTTTGCATTCAGCAGCGCTGAGATTTTAGCAAGTCCCGTCTCTGCCATTGATTCGCCGAGGATATCGAGCGCTTGGGCGGTAAAATCTTCGGTAGAGATTTTATTTTTTCGGTCGAACAGCTTGATCATCAACTGACCCTGAATAGCATCAAGCTCGAGGTACTGAGCCATCATAAAGTTAATCAGTTTACGGTTGTTAATTTTGATGCTGTACATATCATCAGTCGCGCCGAACTCATCGAGAAACTGCGCACCCATGGAAATAATCTCTGATTCTGCCAACGCACCCTCTAGGCCGAATATATCGACGTTTAGCTGCCAAAATTCACGCTCGCGTCCACGTTGCGGTCGTTCATAGCGCATGAAATTAGCAATCGAGAACAAGCGTGACGGATATGCCATTTCTTGGCGACGTGCGGCTACCATTCGACTTATCGAAGGTGTCATCTCGGGCCGGATAGCGACAATGCGACCACCACGGTCGGTAAAGGTATAGGTTTGTTCGCTCGCTAGTTCTTGGCCAGATTTGGCAGCATAGACTTCAAGCGGCTCGAGAATTGGTGCACCGTACTCTTCATATCCGTAGCGCCTGGCAACACGCTTCCAGTTCGTGAAAATATAATTTTGAATGCGTTTTTCAGCAGGATAGTAATCGCGAGTGCCTTTGTAGGGCTGTGATGATAGTGTACTCATTTGCTTTATATCGTTTCACATTTCACCCCTGTTTGCAAGCATAAGCGTCTTCTTAGACTGATGTGTTGGACGGGCTACGCTTCTTTACCATAGGTCGACTGACGTAATACGCATCAAGTGCACGTGTGCCTTGCCTACCAGATGAGGCAGCTGGCGCGAGCCGACTGCGCATGTGATTGAGCACAGATGGTCGCATTTCGCTATCACCAAGAATAGCACCCGGTACATTAGTGATGAGATAGGCGTTATCCGCATCAACTTCATCGAACGGATAAGCCAGCAGTCGTCCCGCCTCTAGTGCAGTCAGTGCTAGCTTGAACCGCAAATTGATACCGTGCAGCGAATCTGGATGCTGATACATACCAATCTCTGGCGCAAGATGAAGTGACTTTGTATAAATTTGAGATTTTGTCGTCACGTCTTCGATACCTTTCGTGTAGTCACTAAGATTGACATCCACCGGCACCTCTACTGGCGGATTCACGTAAAGTGCCAGATAAATAACGCGCCGGGCAAAATCCCGGCGTAGTGAGGGCTGAACTAGCTCACTCATTAGATTTTTCAACTCGTCACTTGCCTGCAATTGCAGTTGTAGCTGCACTACTCTGTCATCGGATGACGGTGTGAGTTCTGTCATAATCGTATTATGTACGGTTAGTCACCGGCTGTCAAAACATTTTGCTGCATCCATGCATACATAACAATGCCAGACGCCACACCGACGTTCACCGAGCGCGTACTGCCAAACTGTTCGATCATCACCATCTGTTCACTAGCGGCAACCATCTCTTGACTTAGTCCCGGCCCCTCACCACCAAACACTAAAACAGAATTCTTCGGTAAATTAACAGAGGATAGGGTTACTGCACCAGGTAAATTGTCCACCGCTATGATGTGTCTGTCGCCCATTGCGGCGACAAAATCGTTCACTGTCGGATGATGATATACATTTAAATACCGGTCCGTCACCATTGCACCGCGGCGATTCCAGTGGCGCCTTCCTATAACGTGCACGGCGGCAACATTAAATGCATTGGCATTTCGGACGATAGTGCCAATATTAAGATCGTGTTGCCAGTTTTCGATAGCAACATGCAGGTCTACTCGCGAGCCGTCCAAGTCAGCCTTGATCGCCTCGACAGTCCAGTAACGATACTTATCCTCAACATTCCGACGATCCCCCTCTTCTAACAACACCGGATCCAGGCGGTCATCCTGAGGATACGGCAATGGGTGCGGGCCGACACCAACTTCTGAAGAATCATTATTCATGGATTTAGTATAGCGCATATCGACAGAGGCAACACGGGGTGCTACTATGAGCACAACACCTTTAACAACGGAGCAAATATGGCAACAGATAAACCTTATATCAATAACCCTTTTAAGATTGGCGTTGACGGATCAAAACTTCTTTTCCAAAAAGCTCCGCTGGCGGCACTACTGTTGGCGCTCCTTTCAGCAGCAGGCGCTGTGAATTATTTCGACAAGTCAAATTATGCACTTCCGCCATCAGCGCCACCTACGCCAAGTGATCCCGCAACTGATGTTGCTGTATTTGTTATCGTCGGCTTCATGATTATCGTACTAGCCTTCGGCATGCTTGTTGTCGGATCGATCATCAACGGCATTTTTAGCTACACTGCAGCTCAAATCGCTAGTGGACGCGAAATAACCTTCCGTCATGCACTTTCAGCGACATTTGCTCGCCTATGGAGCTTTGTATGGCTGCAACTACTAACCGTACTGAAAGTCGTTGCATGGAGCTTGCTATTTATCATTCCCGGCATTGTCATGGCCTACCGCTATTCACTAGCAAACCTATCGTTCTTCGATGAGAACAAAAAGCTCACCGGCAACGCCGCCATCAAAGACAGTCTTGCGTTGACCAAAGGCGCATGGTTGACCACATTCGCCGGCCAGTCATTCCTGAGTATCATTACATTAGGCTACATTGCGCCAATCGTTGACACAGGATCAAAAGCAATCTTGTATCGTCAATTTAACGAACTGCAAAAGACTAACTCACCGAAACCAAAAGCACACGCGCTTTCTTGGGTGACTTTAGCAGTCGTCATCTTGATTAGCCTTGCCGGCCTCGCTGTCGCTGCGGTCGCGATCAGCCAGTTCAGCACTGCACCATAATAATCGATGCGATCGATGCGTTTAACCTCGCTACATAGTAGCGAGGTTTTATTATGATCACTTTAGAGATGGTCCTTGCGCCACCTGGTTGCTCTATCTACGGAATAATTGCATTTATGAAAAATACGTTTTATACTTCGAAAATGAATGAACGGAATCCGTATATCGCCGCTACCCTTGCCGAGCTAAAACAGTACGCACTGTCTAACAATGAAGATTTTAAAAATGGATTTGTTGACGGCTACGAAGAATCTAAGACCTTTTTTCATGCCGATCCCCGCTTACTAGGTAGTCGTGTCGTAGATTTTGAGCGTGACATGCAAAAAACAGTATTGTGCTTTTCCGCATTTCGTCAACCAGAACATCAAAATGGCCGTGCTACATATCAATACGCACTAGGCGCTCTTGTCGTCCGCGCACTTGACGAGCTGGAGCCACACCTTGCCATGCAGCTCAGCAAAGATGAGCAAGCTGAGCTCGAAGATTTTAATGTCGGTGATCTTATTGAAACGCTCTACTTGGGATTTAAAGTTAGTGATCTTCAGCCAAACAAGATCACTTCTAAAACTTCGTATACTGTTGACCTGTACGACGAGCCGATCCATCAAACCGAAGAGTCTGATTTTAAACTGAAGCATGCTAACAATTTCGTAAGTATACCAAAGCCAGGCTCTAAGCATAAAACTAAAAAAATTTTCATACCAGCGACCATTGAACATGAACAGTACCCTTTAGAGTTGCCGAGACTACTTAACGATATAGCTTTTGAAGCAATTGTTGGTCCAATACAATCAAAAAAGGATATGCAATCTATCCCCAACGATGATGCCGCCTTGCGCATGTCTAAGATGCTTGCGAAATTGCGAACCGGAAGGATCGAGTAACTAGCGAATTACTGATCCATTTACCAAAGAAAAAAGACAGAACAATATCTGTCTTTTTTCTTTGGTACGCGAGAGAGGACTTGAACCTCCACGTCCCGAAGGACA
>JALRDA010000024.1 GCA_023257145.1 Candidatus Saccharimonadia bacterium
TTCGTTGATATCTAACACATCGCGAAGGGCATTGAAATCCATGTCGTACGTCGTCGCGAGCAAGCGAAGGTCAGTTTCGTCGACACTCTCGCCGTGAATCCAAACATTCTGCACGGGGGGTGCAGAGACTTGTTGATACGCTTCTGCGTCGCTGTGTTTGACGTAGTACTTTAACATACATAAGCAGTATACCGCTTTTATTGCACGATAGCCACGATATCACTAGCAAAAAGCGGCAGGACTATCGCCTACCGCCGCAACCGACCACCACAGTCGTACTTAACGTGAAAAAGTTATTAGTGCGCTTTTACTGCACGTGTTGTGCCAAACATTCGCAGTGACAATGTTGGCATAGAAATAGCCTTGCTGTCACGGTGCTTGACGTTAAGCTCTGGATACTTTTGCATCTTCTTTGTTAAGAATGAATGAATCCGCTGATCTAGTTCTTGATCATTGTAGTTTGTCATCGTACACCCCTCCAACTTACTATTTCGTTTTCTACCACCGCCTACTTAGCGCTCAACCTCGTAGTACAACCTACTATAGTGATTATGGTACGATTGCAAAGTAATCATCCTCACATATATCCTGTTATAATTTTCACATTTTAGCTAACAGTAGTATCATAGAGAGAGGCAGGAGAGTTTTGTGCAATGGATAATCTATTACACCGCATACAATCACACACTCTGACACGCTTCGTAAAGAAGGGTTCTATTCTGTTGTACCAAGGTGAGATTCCTCGAACAGGTTTTATTATTCGACGCGGTCTTGTACGGGTCTATACGATCACCACCTCTGGTGAGGAGCGAACAATTGCCCTGCACGGCAAGGGCGATATCTTTCCCTTACCTTGGATTTTTGGCGAAGTAACCAATACATTATTTTACTATGAGGCAATGAGTGATTCAGAGCTTGTGACAGCCCCTAAGCAGCATATTCTCGACGCTGTTAGCGCCGACCCTCAACTGACGGCAGCAGTACTGAAATTTAGTATTAATGAATATACCGCCCTATTGCTTCGAATTACCGCGTTAGAGCAGTCCCGTGCAGCCGAAAAGATCGGCTTGACGCTCTACTACCTAATCTTCCGACACAGCATCGAAAAGACGCCAGGTATGTTTACTATTGATATAAAAATGACGCAATCCATGATTGCGAGTCTTGTTGGATTAACACGCGAAAGCACTGCGGTTAATTTAAAACTACTGAAGAAAAAAGGCATTATTCAATACAGCAAGTTTACATATGTGATTGATAAATCAAAGCTCGAACGATTTGTCGGCGAAGACACGTTTAAAGATTTAACATTAAAGTAACACCAACTACTGTTTGCCAGCAAGCGTGTCTTCGACAATTCTAATTAATTCTTTGGGTGACGCCCAGGCCTTTAATACATAACGCTGCGCACCCAAATCATACGCTTCGTCAATTTCCTTCTGCAGATCGTAATTGCTAAAGACAATTATCTCGACGTCTTTATGTTTTGTCCGCGGTTGGTATTCTTTTAAAAAGCCGATGCCGTCCATATTTGGCATACGAAGGTCTAAGAATATAAGATCAGGCTCTTTTTCGGCGGTAAGCTTTAGCGCTTCTATTCCATCAAAAGCAGAGCGAACAGCATATCCAGCAGTACTTAGGATCGTAACGTACGCCTGATTAAGCGCTGGATCATCTTCAATGATTAAAATGTTTGATTGTTCTGCACTCATGATTTCCTCGATTACTTATAGTCTGACATTATCCGGCGAGTCATACACTGGTATGAACATTCGCCTTGCGTGTAAGTAATCAAGCCGAACGAACTAATCGATTCAGCTTTATATGCTTATAGTATATAACGCCTTTTATTAAAAATACATGAAAGAAGGGCTGATGTAGCCCTTCTTTCATTTTCTTGATCATACTACGCGCGGACGCTTCGGCCAGAAACGGCTTTAACGATAGCAAGTAGAATAACAGCGCCAATGATGGCAACGATGAGACTTGTGATGTTAAATCCTTGTACGGAATTACCTGTAAGCATCTGCACTAGGAATCCACCAATAAATGCACCGATAATACCGACGACGATATTTGCCACTGCACCCATTTGCGCATCTGTTTTCATGATCTTTGATGCAATCCATCCAGCTAACGCACCGAATAAAATCCATAATACTATATCTAACATTTCTTTCTCCTTATATGTTGTAATGTTCTTACCCATCATACCTACGAGATAGCTGACGAGCTGTTAAATTTTTTACAAAAACTATTTCTTTTTTGCGAATGCGTAATTGAAACCCAATTTCCGAACCCGTACAGGGTCAGATTCGAGCGCTTCAATCATACAGATGATTGCCACCTCAACAAAAATCACCGCATCCAGCAATCCTACCGCATATGTCTGCGTCAAGAAAATTGTTCCGACGAATAATGCAGACGCAAAGCCCGCAAGAAACGTACGAAAATACTGTGAACGCGGAGGATTCGTAATGAGAAGTGTCATCAGTACGACAATTAATGCCACACGCATATACGCATAATTGACCGTCGTAGCTGCAAGCCACATGAGAGGGGCGTCTTTTTGATAGAGGCCATCAAATAGCATTGCAGAAACAAGCAGTATAGTCGCGATAATAAGCAACTTCTTCACACCCATATCAATTCTCCGTTAGTTAATTCCTCCTAAAGAATACTCGCTTCTTTGCAGCTTCTCTGTAATCTATTTTACAATTTTGCTATTTTTGACACTTTATTTACTTAAAGTCAAAGATGAGTATAGGTTGAACTATTTGACAAAAGGAATGAAATGTAAAAATTGTTCGTTTACATATTGCTAATATACTGTATTGCTATAAAATAATAAGCATATACTGTATATCGCAACTAGACCGTCTTTACGTCGCAATTAACAAATATTCCTAAACGAGGGAAAACTATGGCAGTCAGCCAAAGTAACACTGCGAAAAATAAATATCAGCTACTCGTCGAGAGTGTACAAGATTATGCCATTTTTCTATTCGATACTGAGGGGTATATCGAATCATGGAACAGCGGCGCCGAAAAAATCAAAGGATATAAAGCTGATGAGATCATCGGCAAGCACATCTCTATTTTTTACCCTCCAGGTGATATACTCACCGGAAAACCAGACAAAATACTTCAGGAGGCTGCCGAAAAAGGCCGTATCGAGGACCAAGGTTGGCGGGTTAAAAAGGATGGCAGTCGCTTTTGGGCGGATGTCATTATTACTGCCCTTTTCGATGAGAGCGGATTATTGATTGGCTATGGCAAAATTACAAAAGATATCACCGACAAAAAGCGCAGCAAAAACGCACTCGTCGCCGCCAATAAACTATTGAAGTTTCAACACATAGAACTAGAGGCACTCAACCACGTAAAGGATGAGTTCGTTACGCTCGCCTCCCACCAACTAAGGACACCGGCGACTGGTATCAAGCAGTTCCTTGGATTACTCCTGGAAGGCCACGCCGGACCGCTGACTGAGCAGCAAGAGCTATATACTCAAAAAGCGTTTGACAGTAACGAACGGCAAATCGATCTCGTTAATAGCTTGCTGCGGACCGCGCAGGTGGACGCAGGACGTGTTAGTTTAATAAAATCCTTCGTAAGCTTGTCGAAGATTGCCCACGAAGTCGTTGAAAGTCTTCATGAAGTATTTGAAGCAAGACACCAGTACGTCGTAGTCGAAGAAGATACGGTCGCGGATATCTACATCGACGAGGCTCGCATTAGAATGGTGCTTGAAAACTTGATCGACAATGCTAGTAAATACACCGAATCACATGGCCGAATTACCGTTACGCTCTCCGAAACAAAAACACATGCTTCTATCAGCATCAAAGATACTGGCGTTGGCATCAACGATGGCGATATTAAACGAATCTTTGACAAGTTTAACCGCATCCCCAATAAACTTTCTGATAGCGTCGGCGGCACCGGACTTGGGCTGTATTGGGCGAAAAAAATTGTATCACTACATAAAGGAACGATTAAAGTTAATTCACAACTCGACATCGGCACAGAATTTATTGTGAAATTGCCAAAGGGGGTAATCCGTGTCTAATATATTACTTGT
>JALRDA010000119.1 GCA_023257145.1 Candidatus Saccharimonadia bacterium
GACATGGTTCAGATCGGCGCAACAATTGTCGATGCTGGGACCGCAAGCGAAAATGGTGTTATTGTCGGCGACGTAGAGCGCGCTGTACGCGACCGGGATGACGTGAAGATTACGCCTGAAAAAGGTGGTGTTGGCCCGTTAACAATCGCAGTACTCTGTGACAATGTTATCCAGGCAGCACTAAATGTTGCAGATCAGCAAACGTAAGATTATTTAAGGCTAAGCGCTTCTTTGGCGCGAGCGACAACTTGACTAGGCGTGAGGTCAGCTTTGACGATGTAGCTATGGATGCCAAGGCTACGTAGACTCTTTGGCGCTTCTTCTTCGCCAAGGTTAGTCAGGATGATGACCGGAATGGTTTTACCCCAGTCGTGTGCGCGAATAGCTTCAAGTGCTTCGTCGCCACTCATCTCTGGCATGGAGAGATCCATCAAGATTAGATCTGGTTGAAACGATTCAACCAGCGCGACGCCACGTTTGCCGTTGTCGGCAAGTTGCACATCAAACCCATCCGCCTCAAATTTCATGCGGTACATTTGATTAATTACAGTGTCGTCTTCAATGATGGCTATTTTTGTCATACTATAAGCATACGTCAGTGGTCGCAATAAATACAAGTTATGCTATACTTAATTCACTAAATCCAATGAAAGACCTTGCCCCACAGATTCTCCGTCAGCGACTAGTAATAGAGGGATATCCATCTCGGCCAATTAGTGATGAGCAAATTAAGTCCTATCTAAGTGAGCTATCGCGTGTGACTGATATGATTCAGCTGATTACTCCGGTAACACATCGTAGTGACCTTTATGGCTGGGCAGGATGGATACACTGGGAGACGTCCGGTGCGCATTTTTACGCATGGGAGAAGCCGTTACTATTTTTTAGTGTAGATATTTATACCTGTAAAGCATTCGATCCGCAAAAAGCTGTGCAATTTACAAAAAAATTCTTTGACGCTAGCCAAATAGAGTTTCGAGAGTTTTAGTAATGACAGAGTTAAATGAAGCATTCCTGGCGCATGAATATGCTAGGAATGGATATGATATGGACCTTGAAGAGGTTCACGGGCTTACTATGCAACTGCTAGACGAACGGCCGCCAGTAACGGAGGATAGATATATATGCTACACGATGGACGGTTCGAGCGGATATTCGGACATTGGTCGATTCGTAGAGCGAACGTGCTTTGAGACGTTTTTTAATAATACTGCAGAAGACATGCATGCAGAATATGAGCAGTACGAGCAGGCGAGTAGCTTTTTTCTTTCTATAGACACAGAAAGGCAGGTACCATCGGGCGCATTAAGGGTGATACGTAATTCGGCCTCTGGATTAAAAACTATCAACGACGCCTGTGAGTCTCCTCTGGGTTTGACTGATAGGTCTATTCGCGAAGCGCATGACATTATGAGTTTTGATGAGTGCTGGGATGTGGGCACTGTGGCGGCGATGCCTGGTTATGGCTCGGGTGCTGTAAGTATCCAGTTATATCGCGGGATGTATCTAGCAGCTATGCGCGAAAATGTTTCACATCTAGTATCGATTGTTGATATGAATGTTTTGCCGCGACTAACTAATTATCTTGGCATACCCTTTGTGTCTCTAGTGGATACTAAGCCATTTGAGTATTTAGGATCGAAGCAAAGTCAAGCAGTATATGGATATGTGCCAGAATTCTACAATAAGATGAACAGGAAACGCAAGTATACAATCCGTGGCCTTCTAGCCAAGAAAGCACTCGATCGTCTGGTGGTTGGTACCGAAGACCATACACATATGGGGAACTGAATAAACCGACTATAAAAATCAAACCGCTTACGTTAGAATTAAGGCGTGGATCTCTTTATCCTTATTATCATCTGTATCGTGAACCTTTCACTCGGGACTATTATTTTTCTACGTAATACTCATCTGCCGTCTTCTCGGCTATTCGGGCTAATGACCGTACTTATAACGACTTGGATTGTATCAAATTACATTACCGACCACGCAATTGATGCAAGCCTGGTAATGAATGATGCAGCAAATAGGCTAGCGTATTTTGCTGGCATTGCTGCTGTGCTGAGTGGCTTGTGGTTTACTTATTATTTCCCCATGCGCCATAGTGTTGGGCGAAAAGAATTTCTCACAGTTGTTACCGGTGCTACTTTGATCTTAGTATTATCACCAACAAACTTTATAGCCGGTACAGTCAGCCAAGACGTTAGCGGACTTTATTTTGATCATGGCGGCTTGAGCTGGTTGTATATCGTCTGTTTTGTTTTAGCGCTTGCAATACTGATACGTAACTTACTCCGTTCGGCGAAGATGGGCGGGGTTAGTGGTAGGCAGCAGTCATATCTAATAATGGTGGCATTCTGTGCAAGTGCGTTGCTGGGATTGTTGCTGAACGTTATATTACCGATGGTTGAAGCAGGCTGGAGCACGACAAAAATAGGGCCACTATCGACACTCGCGCTCGTCGGTGTGACTGCCTATGCGATTATTCGTCACGGGCTTTTCGATATACGACTTGCAATCGTTCGTACGGCAACTTATGTACTTTCCTTAATAACGTTAGCGCTGATTTATTTAATTTTAGCAATGAGCGTATCGATAATATTTTTCGGTCATCAGCAAGCTGGTCAAAGTCTGATTAGCGTTGTCTTGGCACTCGTGCTGGCATTTTCATTTCAACCTGTTAAACAATTCTTTGATAAAACAACCGGTAAGATTTTCTTTCAAGATAGTTATGACAGCGATGACTTTTTTGCGAGATTAAACAGGGTGCTAACTTCAACTCCAGATCTGCATGCACTACTGGAGCGCGCTGCGGATGAGATTGTGGCCACACTGAAATCTGAACAAGGTTATTTTTTCGTTAATTTAAAAGATGGTCACCATGCATCGATTGGGGTAAAGAGTCAGAGTCGCCTACTGCTCCGCGACACAAAGATATTAGATGAGTACGTTACAGCACATGGAGATGGAACGATCTCTCGAGAAGGTCTGTCTGAGAGTCATCCGATTGCACATCTCATGCGAGAGCGTAAGGTTGCCTTAGTACTACCGTTAGTTCGTGCCGAGCAGATCCTTGGGTATATGTGTCTAGGCTATCGCCGGAGTGGCGAATACACTCGCCGTGATGCAACAGTGATCGAGACAGTTTCCGACCAGCTCGTTATTGCAATACAAAATGCACTTGCCGTTCAAGAGATCAAGGTATTTAATGAAACTCTCCAGCAGCGCATCGACGAAGCAACTAAGGAGCTTCGCACGAGCAATGCACAGCTGCAGCGGCTTGATACTGCCAAAGACGAATTTGTCAGTATGGCCTCGCATCAGCTGCGAACGCC
>JALRDA010000037.1 GCA_023257145.1 Candidatus Saccharimonadia bacterium
TCGTAGACTACCCATGTTTCAAATCCGGCATGGTCAGCGCCTGGAATATATGCGACATCCCTGCCCTTCATGCGGTAGTAACGAGCCAAAATATCTTCTAGATTGACGGTTAATGCGTGGCCAATATGTAGATTGCCGTTGGCATTTGGCGGCGGCATAACAATACTGTATGGCTCACCCTTCCCTGTAGGTGCAAATGCGTTTGCCGTTTCCCACATTGCATAAATGGTCGGCTCATACTGATTAGGATCGTAAGTTTTGGCTAAGTTCATGAGATACAGCTTTCAAATTTGATTACACGTGAAAAATGCACATGCGAATTAAATAACCATTTTCGTGTGAAAAAGATTACAAAAACTTAAACATTTTCCTCCGTGTTTGTTTTCTGGTCTAATTATACCATAGCGGTCCGTGTATAATAATAGGTATGACTACGGTACAGACCTGTAATACTCAAGAAGAATGGGACGATGAAATTCTAGCACGCGGTGGGCATCCACTGCAGTTGTGGGGATGGGGTGAAGTAAAGGCGGTTCACAATTGGTTTGTCGAGCGCATATTTATTTATGAAGACGACAAAAAGATCGGTGCTGCGCAGTTGCTGATCCGAAAACTACCGTTTCCATTCACCGCATTGGTGTATGTTCCACGAGGCCCTGTCGCCGAAGTAGGGGAGAGGGAAGCGGTGCTTGACGCAATCTCGGCGCATGCGAAGCGTAAATACCATGCCGTGGCTGTGACAATCGAACCCGACTGGACGACCATTCCTGCAGTCGGTGGTTGGCATAAATCTGATAATACGATTTTGATTCCTCGGACACTGATTCTCGATACGACACAATCAGAGGATGAATTGCTATCGAAGATGGCAAAAAAGACGCGCCAGTATATTCGCAAATCAGCCAGTGAGGAAGTCGAGATTCGCCAAGTGCGCACCCAGGCCGAGTTAACGGAATGTTTGAATATCTACAAGCAAACCGCAGCTAGAGCGGGATTTGGGCTGCACGAAGATGAATACTATCGTGATATTTTCTCAAAGATGGGGAGTCATTCATTGGTAAATGCAGCCTTTTATCACGGCAAACCAGTGGCGTTCCTGTGGCTAGTGATAAGTGAACGTACGGCATTTGAGCTTTATGGTGGTATGAACGATGAAGGGCAGCGACTACGCGCTAACTACACGTTGAAATGGTCGACGATTAAGATGATAAAAAAGTGGGAGATTGACCGCTACGACTTTAATGGTTTACTCAATGACGGCGTTAGTACGTTCAAGCAAGGCTTTGCCGATCATGAAGACATGCTGGTAGGGACGTACGATCATCCGCTCTCACCTTTGTATGTCGTATGGACCAAGGGGTTGCCGCTTGCAAAGAAGATTCTACAGAAAATTAAGAATCGTTGATTTATACACAACGTTTAACAGTTATGAAAAGTAAAAATAAAGCACAGAAGACGTCACGAAATTGGGCACTAGTGATCATCGCATCAATTGTGATCGCAATTAGTGTCACGTTGCTAGTAATGGCAGTGGTGTACCGGTCAAACCTAGGGTGGTGGGCGCCAGTGCTGGCTGTTGGTGCGGTGATATCAATCCTATTGTCTGTTCAGGCTATCAAAAAGAATGATCCTGTTTGGTTGCTGCTTGATCTTATCTTACCTGGGTAGAGGCGTTACCAGGTGGTATTTGTCATCGAAAGGCTAGGGATGACTTCAAGTTCCAACGGGTCGGTCGGCTGCTTTTTTTGCGCGTAGTAGTAGCCAAGTGTCGCGATCATTGCCGCGTTGTCTGTACAAAGATTCATTGGGGCGTAATCAATATGAAGCGGTAAGCGCTCGGATAGCTGGCGGCGCAGTTCTTGGTTGGCGGCAACGCCACCGGCGATAACGACGGATTTTGGTGCGTAGTTACGGAATGCCTTTTCGGCTTTGTCGACGAGCGTACTAATTGCTGTGTATTGGAAACTGGCAGCAAAATCATTGCGCTGAACGTCATTTAAACGTGCTGAAAGCTCGCCTGAGGGAAAAGTAAAGTCAACACCCACTTCACGCTGCACGGCCCGTAGAACGGCTGTCTTAAGGCCAGAAAAGCTAAAATCGTAATCGCCTTTCAGTTTGGCCTTTGGGAGGATATATTTCTTTGGATCACCGTCGAGTGCAGCGTTGGCGACAGACGGGCCGCCGGGGTAGGGAAGACCGAGAATCTTTGCAACCTTGTCAAAGGCTTCGCCAACCGCATCGTCCTGGGTTTGACCAAGCAATTCGTAGTCACCATGATCACGAAATAATACTAGTTGCGAGTGTCCACCAGAGACAATCAAGGCAAGCATCGGAAATTCCGGTGCAGTTTCGTTGAGGAAGTTGGCGTAGACGTGCGCTTCGACGTGATGGATAGGGTAGAGCGGCTTGTTTTTGAGAACGGCCAGTGTGCGGGCAGCAAGCGTGCCGACTAGCAACGAGCCGATTAACCCCGGTGCATAGGTGACGGCGATTGCATCGATATCATCCCAGGTAACATTGGCGTCGGTAAGGGCTTGATTGATCACCGGGTTAATCACTTCGATGTGGCTACGGGCAGCCACTTCGGGAACAACGCCGCCATATGCAGCATGTATATCAATCTGTGAATTGACGACGTTACTTAAAAGAATGCGCCCATCTTCAACGACCGACGCTGCGGTTTCGTCGCAACTACTTTCAATTCCCAGAATTTTCATCTGCATCTATTATATTCCAATTGTTACCATCGCGCCACCACCTCTATTATTATTGACAATCGCGATAAAAACGATATAATCACATTAATTATTTGTTAATGCAAATCGAACCTTCAGGAGTGAAAAATGGAAG
>JALRDA010000092.1 GCA_023257145.1 Candidatus Saccharimonadia bacterium
TTTGCTTCGTTGAGGTTGGCGAACTGATGTAGCTCTGCCGTAATAGCAATTTCCGGTGCGGCTTTGCCGGATATTTCTGCTTGTTTTGGTGTAAATTCCATACGTCTCCTTCTCAATGTCATAGTATCGAATACAGAGCAGAACCTCTAGTCGAGAAGTTTTACCTGATTTACAGTAAGCTATCGCTGGCTACCGATACGTTTATTGTTCGGTTGCTTAAAGGCATAACGAAGTCCTTTATGTGCTAAGGGTTCGTCGGCAAAACGCCCGAAGATATGCAAGTGTGCATGATCGACATTTTGACCACCTACTGGATGTACGTTCCATCCAAGATTGTAGCCATCGGGCGTAAATTCATCTAACAATGTCTTACACCGTTTAATTAAGTCGCGCAATGCTTTCCATTCTGTCTCATTGATATCGAATGGCGTTTTGATGTGGCGTTTAGTGATTAGCATATAACCATGCTTAAGTTCCCCATCTTCCATATCGGTGATATACCACAGATCATCCTCGTACAATACATTGCAGCGCAGAATATCATTAGGTATACAGAACGGACAGGGTGTTTTACTCATGCCTTAATCATATCAGAAGACAATACCTCCAATGAGATCTTTTATTTAAACTTGCCTATAGCCGGTTGTCCTCTGGCGAATAAGCTTTTTAATATAAAACAATAGCCCCACGATATAAACGCAGAGCTACTGTATTGCTCAATGCGAAATGTGGGGTTTATTTCGGCGATCCGTTTCTACTTCAGAGCTTCAATAAGCTCGTCGATGGAGTTGAGACGGACTACTGATGGATGAAAATAGAAGACTGACATATGATTCAATGATCCTAGTATGTAAACCTTGGGCGACTGCACGGTGATGTTCAATGCGAGGGCCGCACCTAACTCCGCATACATCCCCTTACCTGCCTTGGTGTTATCGGTACATGCGACGTATACATCACAGTTCACTACACCCTGGATATCCAGCTCTGCGCGTTTACCGGTTTCGGTAATATCCGCAAGCTTTGCTTCATCACCAGCTAGCATCTTATCGCCGGTTTCATTGCGCGTCCAGTCGTGGGTGATTTCATGTCCAGCTTCGATTAATCGTTTTTGTACGGTACGAACATTGTCTAGGTCGGTAATCTGACCAGATACAAATATTTTCATACTTTAAGTATATCAAATGAAAAGATCCTCAGTGTGGCCTTTCATCAATAAACGTACGATTGGTAATTCCTCGTGGAAAGGCTCTGTACTATAAATACATTATATTGATCGAATAAGTTCGATAAGTTCAGGGAATGATGGACGCATAAAATGGTCGGGTGCCGAAAGTATATAGAAATCGGCAGTCGGTATGTCCTCACGATATTTTTCAATCTCCGAAATGGCGATAACCGGATCGTCTTTGCCAAAGAAAAGCGCTACTTTGCCGGCTTGTGATGTGAATCGATCAGATATGCTGTCGAGCTTGAAATCACCTAAATCTTCCTGCGATTCATCATTATACGGAGCGGCTATCAGTATGGTTGCTTTGATATGAGACGGAAATTGATTTTCGGAAAGATATTTTGCTAGAAATATTCCACCCAGAGAGTGCCCAATAAGTATGCAATCATCGGTTATTACGCTAGCGAGGTTTTCAAACCAAAGCGTCCATTCGCGATAGTCTGCATTTGTTGAGTTTGGCATCTTTGGCAGCAAGACTTCATAGCTATTACCCAATTCTGCCTGTAGGTGCTCTTTCCAGTAGGATTGATATTTTAGCCGGTCAATGTTGATTGGTTTTGTGCTCAAATACTGTAAATAATCCTCGTAGTTTGAGAATGTCGTTCCGCCGTGAATAACGATTACTTGCTTCATATTTCAATCATAACAAATAGCCAGTAGATAAGGGTCAGGTTTATTCAGTTCATGTATAACAGACCTTGTTAGATGAATTATGAAATTTATAATGAATATCGTTCAAGAATAGCCATGAGGTATGGCGTGTAGGTAGCAGGGCTGTTTCGTACATCGACCCTTAGTTCGTCGATATTGACCCATCGTGCGTCAGATACCTCAATTCTATTGAATGTAATTTCGTTTTGACTGTCCCAGTTACCGGTAAATACAATATTAAATGTATTGATTACCTTATCTTCAAACATAAGTTCAGTTAAAAACGTATCAATGTATTCTAGAGATGTGATAATACCAAGTTCTTCATGTAGTTCGCGCGTAGCCGCAACTTCGGGCCTTTCGCCGTAGTCGACATGCCCGCTGGCCGAGTCTGTCCATAGATTTGGATATATCTCCATTGTAGATCCGCGCTTCTGTAAAAGTATATTATCGTGACTATCCTTCAGTATAATTCTAACTATTTGATGGTAGAGGCCCGTCTGCCACGCTTCGGTTTTCGTGCCGATTCGTGTAGGTTGATTATTATCATCCACTAGTTGTATGAAGTCTGTCATACAAGTAAGCATAACAAAAAAGCTTCCAAAGAAGCTTTTTACAATCTGTCTATGCTTGGCAACCCCTAGTAGAGGAACTTCGAAACTTTAATTTTTCTTCTGTGCTAATTATTGACGCTTCTTTTATGGAATGTATGCCTAGCGACGGCGATAATAAGAATGATACATAAAACAGTGCTGCTCGCCAAGAGCAAGGGGGTTTCAGGAGTCGGATCA
>JALRDA010000066.1 GCA_023257145.1 Candidatus Saccharimonadia bacterium
CTGACCAAATGTATGGTAATTTTGAGTCACTAATGCAAAAAGTAGGTGCGAGCTATACCGACTTTATCCGTACGACAGACCCGCATCACATCGGTGCTGTTCAATATATTTGGCAAAAGCTACAACCGTATATTTACAAGGGTAGCTACGAAGGCTGGTACTGCCAAGGGTGCGAATCTTTTGTCACCGACAAAGAAGCGACAGTGAACAATGGTATATGCCCAGACCATAATCAGCCGTACCAACGTCTTAGCGAAGAGAATTATTACCTCAAGACAAGCGCCTTTACTGATAAAGTGCGCGAGGCAATTCAATCTGGCCGGATGGAAATCGTGCCCGAGTTTCGTAAAAAGGAATTTTTAGAGCTGATCAAAGATGGCCTGCAGGATGTTAGTATTTCGCGACCACGAAAAAATCTTACGTGGGGTGTTCCGGTGCCTGGCGATCCAGACCAGATTATGTATGTTTGGATTGATGCACTTGCAAACTACATAACCGTGCTTGGCTATCCAGACAAAGAAGGGTGGCAAGAATATTGGCCTGCTGACGTGCAGGTAATTGGTAAGGATATTTTGCGTTTCCATGCAGGTATTTGGCCGGCAATGCTTTTAGGTTTAGAGTTGCCACTTCCAAAGAAACTAATGGTTCATGGTCACATCAATGTAGGCAATGTTAAGATGAGTAAATCGCTTGGGAACGTCGTCGATCCCAATAAAATTATCGATGAATACGGTTTGGATGCATTCCGTTACTTCTTCTCACGACATATCCCGACACTTGATGACGGTGATTTTACATGGGAGAAATTTGAAACGGCCTATAATACCGAATTGGGTAACGATCTTGGCAACTTGATTTCTCGTGTGGCGAGTATGGTGTCGCGCTATCAAAGTGGCGTTATTGGCGATGCATTACAGTCGGACCACGATATGAAGCCGTACTTTGACGCAATGAATACATTGCAATTCGATGCAGCTCTTGATGATGTATGGTTAACTGTTCGATCATTGAATAAATACATCGAAATGGTCAAACCATGGGAGATCGCAAAAACCAGAGAGACGGATCCAGAATCAGAAGCGCACCTTGCTGAGGTCCTTGGTCATGCGGTGGGCACACTCTTGCAGGTTGGGCACCAGTTAGCGCCGTTTCTGCCGAACACTTCTGAGGTCATTGCGAAAACATTTGGCACCGGCGTTATCGTGCCGATTGAGTCAGCTGGTGGCCTATTCCCAAAGATCTATCAGTATTCAGAAGATCCTCGTGGTGCTAAGCCAGCCACTCCTGTTGCTGGGGTGTAGCCGTGCTTGTTGACACGCATTGTCACGTTCATGAATCCACATATCCGCACGCGGCAGATCAAGTGCTGCAGCGTGCAACTGATGCCGGCGTCACGACGATGATTTGCGTCGGTACTGACGACAAGAGCTCGAACGAGGCATACGACTTTGCGATAGCTCATACTGGCGTCTACTGTAGTATTGGCATTCACCCTCACGAAGTGGCGCGCAATACCAATGGCGGACTCGCTGAGCTGAATGTTCATTTTCTGGGCTCGTTAATAAGCGATAAATTTACAAAAGGTCACGCAAGTAAATTAGTCGCCATTGGTGAAATTGGTCTCGACTACTTTTATGAACACGCGCCGCGAGATACTCAAATCAAAGTATTAAAAGAGCAAATACAGTTGGCGTTAGAGTATGATCTGCCAATCATCTTCCATGTGCGCGAAGCCTTTGATGATTTCTGGCCTATTTTTGATAGTTTTAACGGAACAATCAAGGGGGTGCTGCATAGTTTTACTGACTCGGCCGAGAATATGCGTGCGGCGATTGCGCGTGGCTTATATATCGGCGTTAACGGCATTAGTACCTTCACGAAGGATGAAGCTCAGAAAGAAATGTTTGCATCCATCCCTGTTAATCGACTGCTGTTGGAAACGGACGCACCGTTCTTGACACCTACGCCTTTACGTGGTAAAGTGAATGAGCCAGCATTTGTTAGGTATGTAGCAGATCATCACGCGACAATCCGAGGATTATCGACTGATGAGCTTGCTGCTCGCACTACCGCGAATGCTCATGCGTTATTCGCACTCTCATTAAACACAAACAGCTAAACAAACCAACTTTAAGTGAAAAGTGGAAGTTTACTATGCAAACGGAACAAGCACCGCACGAACATTACGATACATTCAATCAGCCTCAAGTGGGGGTTGCTTTTGAGCACGACAATGATTTACATGTCAGTAATTTAGAGCAGCTAGCGGCCGAGGCCAAGGACGCTGCTATAGGGCAGCCTCTTGAGGAAACGGTACAAAATCGCCTAGAGTATCGCCCGCTGTCGCCGCAAGAAGTGGTACAGATGATTGGACGAAAGGTTGTCCTTGATCTGCGAAAAGGGTATAACGATACACACATTGTTCTTAACGAAGAAATTAACCTCTCTGCCTCCTACATGGATGACGTTGATGACGTCGTCACGCCAGAAGTGGGTCAGGTGTTTCAGTTTCCAGATCGTTCCAATGCTCAGCAGGCAGAAAGTCGCAAGGCGGCCTAGGAGTATTTCCGGATGAGCAGTCTTTTTAAAAAAGCCCTTCAATTAATTACCGGCGATACGGATAATGCTACGACGCTTCGTATGCCCAAGAAACATCTTTTTGGGCAGTTTACAGAACGTGAATTGATTCAACTAGAAAGCGAAATTGGTGCAAAATTATTCGGTCCTATTCCAGATGGGTTTCGTCGAGAATTCTTCTGCTTGGATGAGAATACGTGGATCTGGTACGAAGAGGGTCCGAATGCACAGACCGGTGAAGTTGAACAATCAACCACTCGCTACGAGGTGCATGATAACGGAATCCTGAAAGTTCAAGGCGGATCGCGCTACACATTTATTGAGGGTGCCGAGCTCGATAATTTAGTCATGGCAACACGCATGTACTACGAACAGGTAGCGCGCGGGGTCTATAAGCGAGACCCACGTACGGGTAAAATGCTCGCCTAAAGTTTGCTATACTTATAAGAGTGATGAGCGACGAATTGCTATATCTGGACCATGCTGCCGCCACGCCGCTCGACGAGCGTGTCCTTCGTGTAATGCAGCCTTATTTTTCTGAACTTTTCTTTAACCCATCCAGCCCATATGCTCCTGCATTGGCCGTTCGACGTGATTACGAGGCTGCAAAACAGACGATTGCTAGAGCGATAGGTGCAAAAGGCGACGAGTTGGTGATGACTGCTGGGGCGACCGAGTCGATTAACCTGGCATTTAATAGCGTTGCCGGACATGTTATTACGGCAAATATCGAACATCATGCGGTGCTTGCAGCGGCCAGGAATCATGATCATACAATCGTTGACGCGGATGACAAAGGTGTCGTTGCTGCAGCGGCTATAAAGTCAGCAATCCGTTCCGATACCCGACTGGTAAGTATCGCACTAGCAAATAACGAATTAGGTACAGTGCAGCCACTGCGTGATATCGCTGCGGTTATTCACGGCGAACGCGATCGACGCCGGCAACTTGGTGATACGACACCGATTTATCTACACACCGATGCATCACAAGGTGCAGGGCAGCTAGACATACATGTCTCGCGTCTTGGCGTTGATCTTTTGACACTGAATGCAGGTAAGGTCTATGGACCAAAGCAAGTGGGTCTATTATGGGCATCGAATCAAGTGATTCTCAATCCTCAAATTGTTGGTGGTGGACAAGAGCGAGGTATTCGTAGTGGTACTGAAAACGTCGCTGGTGTCGTGGGATTCGCGAAAGCGATGGAGTTAGCGGATGCGCATCGTAAATATGAAGCAGATCGCCTACGTACATTACGTGACGATTTGCAGCAAAAATTAGAAGATGCGTTTAGTGATGCAGTTATTTCGGGCTCGCAAAAGCGACGCTTGCCGGGGCATCTGCATATTTCCTTTCCCGGTCTCGATGCTGAGCGATTAGTTTTTGCATTAGAAATGCGTGGTGTGATGGTAGCGACTGGCAGTGCGTGTGCTGCTAATAAGGGTACTCGTTCGCACGTATTGACAGCAATTAATTTAGCGCCAGAGGTAGCTGACGGCAGTTTGCGCCTCACACTTGGCCATCTGTCGACAAAAGATTCTATCGATAAAGCGGCGGCAATCATCATCGAAGAGATCAGGAAAGAGCGACAGAGGACGCAGTGATGAAAGCGATAATTATACTATTTGCTATTTTGGCGACAGTCATTTTTGGACTCACGGTGTACCTTGGTCCAGATGATTTGAGGGCATGTAGAGATTTACCTGATAGCACGCCATCATGTCAGCCTGTTGATGCAATCGTTGCGATCAGTGGTGGTGATACGCAGTCGCGCGCACGCGAAGCGATCGATTTGTATAAAAGCGGTTGGGCGCCAAAACTTATTTTTTCTGGTGCTGCACAGGATAAATCAGGCCCCTCAAACGCCGAAGCGATGCGAGACATAGCAATCGGCTCAGGCGTACCAAGTGATGATATCATCACCGAAGACGAAGGAGAGACAACCAGACAAAACGCTGAAAATACATTAAATATTTTTGTAGATAACGAAATTTCGTCGGTAATATTAGTAACGTCTGGTTATCACCAGCGTCGAGCAAGTCTTGAATTCAACAAGCGCTCAGATGGACTGGTGAGTGTCCGTAATCATCCAGTACCATCGGATAGACAGTGGTCGAATCTATGGTGGTTAACACCAACCGGATGGTACCTTGCAAGTACGGAATTTATTAAAGTGATAGCATTTTACATGGTAGGGACGCGATGACAAAAGTATATGTAGGTATGAGTGGTGGCGTTGACAGTAGTTTGACTGCTGCGCTCCTAAAAGAGCAAGGCTACGATGTCACGGGTGTTTATATGAAAAACTGGACACAAGATTTACCTGGCATGAAATGTCCTTGGGCGGATGATTTGGCCGACGCAAAACGTGTTGCGGTTCAGTTAGGGATCGACTTTAAGGTTTTTGATTTTGAGAATGAATACAAACACAAAGTTGTCGATTACATGATCGAAGAATACAAAGCCGGGCGAACACCTAACCCGGATATTATGTGCAACCAGGAAGTAAAGTTTAAGATTTTTCTCGAAACCGCCCTTGAGGATGGCGCAGACATGATTGCAACTGGACATTATGCGCAGGTGGAGAACGGGGTACTTAAAATGGCGGTTGACGCAAACAAAGACCAGACGTATTTCTTATACCGCGTCACTGGTACTGCACTCGAAAAAACACTCTTTCCTTTGGGACAATACACAAAGCCAACCGTGCGTGAAATGGCTAAGGAGCGTGGTCTATTTACGGCTGGAAAGAAAGACTCTCAGGGCATTTGCTTTGTTGGTAAAGTGGGCATTCGAGAATTTTTGTCACAATACGTCGATCAAGTGCCAGGTGAAATTATCGATAAAAAAACCAACATGGTGCTAGGTCATCACGATGGGGCTATCTTTTATACACTCGGTCAGCGTCATGGGCTAGACTTAGGTGGCGGACTGCCGTATTACGTCGTCGGTAAGGACATGGATAAGAATGAAGTCTATGTGACGACAGACTTAAATGATGCAACGTTATGGAAGGCGACAGTTCAGCTTGACGCAGTTCATTGGATTAACGATGCGCCAACACCTGGCGTGTACGATATCCGTATTCGCCACCGCGCCGCTTTGACGTCGGCAGATTTGATGTACGAAGAAGGTAGTGATGGTGTAGTATTAAGGCTCCATGATGAGCAGCGCGCAGTTGCTAGTGGTCAATCTATAGTGATTTATAGTGGTGCTGTTTGCCTGGGTGGTGGTATTATTCGCTAACCTGCTTTAATGTTGTTTTCAGCTGACGGTGCCATACTAAAGCTACATCAACCACTAAAAAGGAGGTGTGCAATGGGCGCAACGAACGATATAAAAGATAAAATGAATGAACAGCAGGTCGGCAGTGAAGAGTATCAAGGCTTGAATCTTGCAGAGCGACAAGGCTATACCGATTACGTCGAATACGAGCCTGAAGAAATCGATATCTGATTGTTTTATTTTTCTGAACATGTTGGAGCGCAATCGTGATATCGGTTGCGCTTTTTTTGTGCGGTCGATACAATAGAGATACATGCTAAATCGGTGGGAAAAACAAACAGGATTTACGATCGTCGAACTGCTAATTGTGATAGTCGTCATTGGTATATTGGCGGCGATTACAATCGTTGCGTTCAACGGGGTGCAGAATCGAGCAAACGATTCACGTCGTGATAGCGACTTAAAGCAGCTAAAGACCGCACTTGAAATGTACAAAGCCGATAAAGATATCTATCCTGCAGTATGCAGTGCTGACAATAGTGGATGTTCAGTTAGTAGTCTTGCCGCAGAACTAAGTCCGACGTATATAGCAAGCGTCCCTCAAGACCCAAAATTTCCGAGCGTCGGCTATTCGTATGTTCGTGGCAGTGCTGGCGCATCGTACGGTATATGGGTGCGGTATGATGCTAAGCCGACCTGCAAAACTGGTGTCAACGTGAATACTGGGTGGTGGGGGACAGTTCCTCTCTGTTAAGTTGCGGCGTACATCTGTTATAATAGGTGTATATGAATGCCCAACAAATTCGAAACGCTTATCTACAGTTTTTTAAAGATCGCCAACATGCGGTCATCAAGCGCGCCCCGTTAATGCTAAAGGATGATCCGACGACATTATTCACGGGTAGTGGCATGCAGCCACTATTGCCGTATCTACTAGGCCAAGAACATCCTGAAGGTGTTCGTCTGACAGATAGTCAAACCTGCCTTCGTGCGCAGGATATTGAAGACGTTGGCGATAACCGCCACACAACATTCTTTGAGATGCTTGGCAACTGGTCAATGGGCGATTATTTTAAAGAGCAGCAAATTCGTTGGTTCTTTGAGTTTTTGACGGACGTCGTCGGCCTGGATCCGAACAAGATTTACGTCACGTGCTTTATCGGTGACGAAGCGCACGGTATTCCTCGTGACGATGAAGCGGCTAGTATCTGGCAGCAGGTCTTTGCCGAAAAAGGCATTGATAATAAAATTGTCGAGTTGGGTAGCGCTGAAAACGGTGACAAACTGGGTATGCAAGATGGGCGCATCTTCTTTTACGACGACGGGGAAAACTGGTGGTCGCGCGGCGGTGGCCTAGACAAGACGCCAATCGGCGATCCATGCGGTCCTGACAGTGAAGTGTTTTATGACTTTGGTCCAGAAAATCACGCTGAGGGGTATGGTCTGGCGCACCCCGCTAGCGACAGTGGACAGTTCATGGAAATTGGCAACCAAGTCTTTATGCAATATCGTCGCCTAGAAGACGGTAGTTTCGAGCCACTCGCGCGCAAGAACGTTGACTTCGGCGGTGGCATGGAGCGTATTGCCGCAGCCCAGATCGACAGCCCTGATGTTTTTCGTATTAGTGTTCTCTGGCCAATTATCGAAAAGCTGCAGACGCTAAGTGGAAAAAGTTATGAATCTCATACTGAAAGTATGCGTGTTATCGCTGACCATCTTCGCGCTGCGACATTCCTTGCGGTCGACGGCGTCGTGCCGGGCAATAAAGAGCAAGGCTATGTCATGCGACGCTTACTTCGTCGTGCGATTCGTTTTGCGTTTGATCTGGGTATCGAGCAGAACTTCTTTGAAGAAATCGTTCCTGTAATTGCGGATCTGTACCATGACGATTATCCAGAAGTTGCTGCTAAGCGCGACGAAGTCGTGGCAATTCTCGCGAAAGAAGAAAAAGTTTTCCGCCAGACACTTCGTAAAGGTCTGAAGCAGCTAGAGAAGTATGCGATCGACGGCCTAACTGGCAGCGAATTATTTACTTTGTATGACACCTACGGCTTTCCAGTCGAACTTTCAACTGAAGAGGTGAATAGTCAGTCGATTGCGCTTTCTGAAAATTGGCGTCAAGAATTTGATGACAAGATGGCCGAGCAGCGCGCTCGATCACAGACCGCCGCAAAGGGTACATTTAAGGGTGGTCTTGGTGGGCAGACATTGCAGCACAAGAAATATCACACTGCGACGCATTTGATGTATCAAGCGCTTCGTGACGTCTTGGGTGAACATGTAATTCAACGGGGCAGCAATATTACCGAAGAGCGTCTTCGTTTCGACTTTTCTCACCCAGAAAAGGTAACTCGCGAGCAACTGGATGAGGTAGAAAAAATCGTTAACGAACAAATTCAAAAAGATCTCAAAATTAGCTTTGCCGAGTACCCAACTGACGTTGCGATTAACGAAAAGGGCGCACTAGGGCAGTTCGGTGATCGCTATGGTGACACCGTTAAGGTCTATCAAATGATTGCCGATGATGCGGATCAGCCATTTAGTTTTGAAATCTGTGGCGGGCCTCACGTCGACCATACCCACCAGCTTATCGAAGACGGTAAAACGTTCAAGATTACCAAGGAAGAATCTAGCTCAGCTGGTATTCGCCGCATCAAGGCCATACTCGTTTAACTGTTGTTATTCACGCTTTTCCTACTACCATAAGCGCGTTTGCGGTATAATGAGAACATCTATGATATTTGAAAATATTCTTCGCAAGTCAGACAAGCAGCCAGACAGTAATTACGTGGTTGCCTTAGATATTGGAACAGAGTTTGTCAAAGCGCTCATCGCCAAATTAAATGACGATACTCTAGAGATTGTTGGTGTCGGCCGTGCACGCCAAGATGTTAGCGATATGCACGGTGGTGCCATTGCAGATATCTCTGGCGTTGTTCGTAACTGCGAGGAAGCGTTATCAACTGCCGAAGAGCAGGCGGGCTTGCAGGCAAAACGCGTTGTCATCGGTATTGCCGGTGAATTAGTTAAGGGAGTGACGAACACTATTCGCTACCGTCGCCCACAGCCGGATCGTCCGCTAGATGTGGCTGAAATGGAATTTATTATTGAAAAAGTCCAAGAACGTGCACAAACAAAAGCACAAAAGCAGATTGCTCTTGAGACGGGTAATGAAGACGTCGAGGTAAAGCTCGTCAACAGCGCATTAGTGACGATTCATATTGATGGATACAAAGTGAGTAACCCTATTGGCTTCCAGGGTAAAGATATTGCCGTACAGATCTACACTGCATTTGCACCCATGGTGCATATTGGGGCACTCGAACGAGTAGCTGATGAGCTGGCGCTTGATCTTGTCGCTGTTGCTGCCGAGCCATTTGCGGTTAGTCGTGCAGTTCTGGGAACAGACGCAAGTAGTACGATTACGGCAATTCTCGCTGACGTCGGTGGTGGAACGACCGACATTGCGGTCGTGAATGATGGTGGCGTCGAAGGCACAAAGATGTTTGGAATTGGTGGTCGTAGCTTTACGCGGACAATCGCGAGCGAAATGGACCTTAATTATAGCGATGCCGAAAAACTCAAGGTTAATATCGATAGTCCACAGATTAAACCGAGCGTTGCAGCCGGTGCAAATGCAGCGATTGATAAGACACTAAATGTCTGGATTGCCGGCGTGGAGTTGGCGTTAGACGAATTCGAGTCAGTCGACCACCTGCCTAATCGTATTCTATTATGTGGAGGCGGGGCGAGCTTGACGAAATTAGTAGATGCGCTGTCGAAGCGTGATTGGTATAAAGATTTACCATTCACGAAGCGGCCGACGGTTCAACATATTTCACCAAAAGATGTCGCCGGTATCACCGACACAACTGGAGCTGTCAATGACCATACGTTTATTACCGCCATGGGTTTGCTGCGTGTCGGGTATGATACAATTATAGGGAGTAGTGACGCCGATACGATCAAAGAAAAACTAAATCGGATCTTACGAATATAAAAATGAATAAAGACATTATTTACATAGACGTCGAAGATGACATTACCGCAATTATTGGTAAGGTTAAGGACGCAAAGCAAAAAATTGTTGCACTCGTGCCGCCAAAAAGAATCGGCGTACTACAAAGTGCGGTGAATTTGCGTTTACTTGCGCGTGCTGCATCCCAAGCAGATAAGCACCTTGTGATCATCAGTAGCAATCCGGCACTTGTCGCACTCGCGGCTGCCGCTAAATTGCCTGTTGCCAAGAACTTGCAAAGCAAGCCAGAGGTTGCGCAGATCGCAGCACTGGATATTGATGACGGCGAAGACGTTATCGACGGTGCGCAACTACCTGTTGGTGAATTTGCAAAATCAGCAGCTGCGACCGCGCCGCTAGTTACGGTGAATAATCCTGCTATTGATTCAGCAATTAACGATAATGCCGCCGAAGACACCGCAAATCGTGCATTACCTCCGGCACCTGGCCAGGCACCAGGCAAAGCGCTTACAAAAAGTGGTATCAAAGTACCGAATTTTGGTGATTTTCGCAAAAAGCTTGTTTTGATTGTTGCTGGCGGGGTGTTGCTATTAGGATTTTTGATATGGGCAATTTTCTTCGCACCGCGTGCAACCGTCGAGATCACTGCCCGTACGTCTGACTCGTCTGTCAATAATAAAGTCACACTCGCCAACGATGTCGCGACAAATCTAGCGGCAAATACGATCAAGTCGACAACGCAGCAGACTAAAAAAGCTGAGTCAGTTGAGTTCGAGGCGACAGGTTCGCGTGATGCTGGAAATAAAGCAAGTGGAACAATGAAGCTGACACGCACAAATCCTTCTGGAACGCCGTTGACTGTCCCTGCTGGAACAACGTTCACTAGTGGTCCTCGTACGTTTATTAGCACCGAAGCAGCCGTACTGGTCACAAAACTAACAGCTGATGGACTTGATCCAGGGTCGGGAACGGTAAATGTGCAGGCTGCAGAGCTAGGCGACGAGTTTAACTTGTCTGCTCGTGCCTATCAGCCTGGAGTGACGGGTGTTAACGCCCAGGGTAGCGACATGTCTGGCGGGTCACATCGCCTGATCAAGATTGTTAGCCCAGAGGATATCCAAAAGGCTACCGAGCAATTAAAGCAGCAGGATACAGCGGCTATTAAGAAGCAACTAAACAGCCAGCTAGGTGACGATGTTATTGCTATCGATCAAACATTTAAGGTCGATCAAGCGTCGCCCGTATCATCACCTGCTGTCGATCAAGAAGTTGCTGCCGGCGTAAAGCCGAAGCTCAGTAGTGAAATTACATACAGTATTAGTGGTGTTGAAAAGAGCACGTTGAATGATTATCTTGATGCACACTTTACGAAGCAGCTGGAAGGACTTAACGACCAACGAACGTATAATAACGGCGCGGACAAAGTGACCTTCACAAATGTAAACGCCGGCGAAAGAGGCTTTACCGCCAACATTGTCGCCACCGCGAAAATTGGTCCAAAGATTGAAGATTCAGTCATTAAGGATCGATCGAAGGGTAAGCGCTACGGTGAGATTCAGCAAAGCATCGAAGCTATACAGGGTGTAGATAACGTCGATGTGAAATTCTGGCCATTCTGGGTAAGTGCTGCACCTAATGACGCCAAGCGAATTGCAGTAGAGTTCAAGCTCAATGAGTCAAAGTAAAGTATTCGTTTCGCTAGATGTCGGCGAAAAACGAATTGGTGTGGCCGTTGGTGATGCTGGCGTGCGCATCGCAGTGCCATTCGAGACGATAGAAGTTGACGGCAGCGAAGTAGCGCGGATTGCGCAGATTGTGATCGATGAAAAGGCAGATGTAGTTGTCGTCGGATACCCGCGCAACCAATCGGGTGAGCCGACGGCGCAGACGGCATATGTAGAATCGTTTGCAAGTCAGTTGCGCGACATCGCACCGTCAATTATTTTTCAGGATGAATCACTGACTAGTGTCTTAGCAGAGCAGCGTCTGCAATCATATAAAAAGCCGTACTCGAAGGGTGATATTGATTCTCTGGCCGCAGCAATTATTTTACAAGATTACATGGAGCAGTACCTATGAATAACGATATTATCCCACCTAGCCGACCGCCGCGGCAAGGGAGCGACGCTACTCAGTCCCAGGGCTGGTCAAGCGCACCTGCTGACAAGCCATATCAATTCCCACAGGTAACGCAGCCATCACAGCGTCCGGTGCGGCCAATGCAGCAAAATGCCTCACCGCGAGATGAGGCGGCGTCGCAGGTGACTGATGTGCCGCTTGAAACGCCTAAAAAACCTCGCAGAAAAAAATATATCCAGTGGGTGATCGTCGCAGTTTTGGTAGTCATCTTATCGATCGCTGCTGCGATTGCGTGGTATGAATTTTCACTTCGTCCCGTTTCAGGCGATACTGCCACGCGTGTCCAAGTTGTGGTAGCTCCTGGTAGTTCACCTTCGCAAATTGGTAAACTACTCGAAGAAAAAAAGCTGATTCGTAGCCAGCAAGCCTTTGATATCTATACGCGAATCCACCAAGTGCGTAACAAACTTCTTGCTGGCGAGTACCGCTTATCTCCTTCAGAATCAACTCAAAAGATTGTTGAAGAGTTGACCGTCGGTCAGTCTGAGGAGTTTGACGTCACGTTCTATCCTGGGGCGACACTAAATATTGCCTCGACGGCTGCCGATAAAACACCTTCGCATCGTCAGGTACTGCAAAAACTCGGCTATTCTGATGCGCAAATCGACGAGGCGTTCGGTGCATCGTATGCGAGTGAATATCCAGTTCTTTTTGCCGACAAGCCTGCGACAGCAGATTTGGAAGGATATATATACGGTCAGACCTATAAGGTAGCAAGCGGTGCGACCGTCAAACAGATACTCGGTCGGACGTTTGCGGAGTACGAAAAGCAGATAAAAGAAAATAATCTTGTCGCGTCATTTAAGTCTAAAGGACTAAACCTCTATCAAGGGATCACGTTGGCCTCAATAATCCAGCGTGAGGTCCCTACGGTTGCCGATCAGAAGCAAGTGGCACAGATATTTTTCACCCGTCTCGAAAGCGGTATGATGCTTGGCTCGGATGTAACTTACCATTACGCGGCGGACAAGGCGGGTATTGCAAGAGATCATACGCTGAATTCGGCATATAATACACGCAAGGTGACCGGCTTGCCTCCTGGGCCAATTGCCTCACCTGGAATTACGTCACTAAAGGCTGTTGCTGAGCCCG
>JALRDA010000090.1 GCA_023257145.1 Candidatus Saccharimonadia bacterium
CGATACGATAATTTTGGATGTTATGCTGCCGGGTATGACTGGATATGAGATAAGCAGGCGTTTACGTGAAGATGGCGATCACACCCCTATTCTGCTGTTGACCGCTAAAGATCAGCCGAAGGACATTGTCACTGGCTTCGATGCCGGAGCCGACGATTACTTGGCGAAACCTTTTTCGTTTGAGGTTTTGCTGGCACGTATTCGGTCTTTGCTGCGTCGACCGCAAGTAGTTGGCAGCGATGTTTTAGAGGCGCAAGACTTAAAAATGGATACCGTGCGGCATGAAGTAACTCGTGGCGAAACGCGGATAGATTTATCACAAAAGGAGTATGCGATTTTAGAGTATTTGCTGCGCAATAAAGGCCGAGTTGTCAGCAAAAATAATATCATGTCCCATGTATGGGATTTTGACGCTGACATTTTGCCGAATACAGTCGAAGTGTTTATTGCGTATTTGCGTGCAAAAATCGACAAGCCATTTGCAAGCCCGAATCTGATATTGACGGTACGTGGCGTCGGGTATAGAATCGAAAACTAATCAAATGAACATACAGTCGATTACATCTTTTTTTCGTTCGACGACAGCCCGATTGGCGGCGTCATATTTAATAATTATTATGCTAATGAGTGTTGGATTTAGCATTGTATTTTACAATACATCGTCACGTGAACTAGGTAGGCAGCTTCCTCCGCCTGAACTATATCGATCACAGAGACTAGACGAGAACGATGATTTCAACAGACCCGTTAATGATTTCTTTCAAGCGAGAATCACGGAGGGTCGTCAGGCTTTATTGGAGCGATTAATCCTACTGAATATTGTGACGCTCGTTGCAGGCGGCGCCCTTAGCTATTTGTTAGCAGAAAAGACCCTGCGTCCAATCAAGAAGAATATGGAGGCACAAGAACAATTTGTTAGCGACGCCTCTCATGAGTTACGTACGCCACTGACGGCGTTGCTGACGACAAATGAAGTCGCTTTGCGCCGCAAGAAAATTACCGACACACAGGCGCGAGAAATATTTGAAGATAATGTCACTGAAATAACCAAATTACAGTCACTAACGGCTAGTTTGCTACGTTTGGCGCAGCGCGAGAACGAGCAGGTTAGTTTGCGCGCCGAATCGGTGCAGGATATTGTCCTTGATGCAGTCAATCATGTCGTCAAGCAGATTCAAGCTAAAGACATTACACTACACGACACCGTTCCAAAACTAATGGTGCATGCCGATAAAAACAGTTTAGCTCAGGCGATAGCAATCATCCTCGACAATGCCATTAAATATAGTGAAATTGGTAGTGAGATTACGGTCAGTGGATCTACACAGGGTAGATTTGTGGCTGTGGCAATAACAGACAATGGCCCGGGTATTGCACCAGCGGATTTGCCTTATATATTTGATCGTTTTTATCGTGCCGACCAAACGCGCAATAAGCGACAGACAGATGGGTATGGTATTGGTCTTGCACTGGCAAGAAAAATTGTCGATCAGCATGCGGGAGAACTGAGCGCCGCGGACGCGGCAGGTAAAGGTGCTGTGTTTACTATCAAGATTCCGCTCTCAAAAAATAAATAGAACAAAATTTCTCTATAAATAAGGCTGTTTTAACGATTTCTTAATGCTAGTTTGACACACTACTACCTAGCCTACGGGCATAAAATCATAAGGGGGAATGTATGAATATAAAACAACCAATTATCGCGACTGCCGCATTAGCGATTGTCTCGCTTGCGGGTATTGGCGGAGTTACTGCCGCCAGTGCAATGACAAATAGTAATAGCGGCGACGGGACATCAATCGTTGATAAAATCGCCTCAAAGTTTAATTTAAATGCTGCTGACGTCAAGGCAGTATTTGACGAGGATCGTGCGGCGCATGATACCGAGCGAAAAGCGGATCAGGCGGAGCGTTTGAAAACTGCTGTCACAGACGGCAAGCTGACACAGGAGCAAGCTGATTATATTACGAAAGCACTTGCGGAGATCGACACGCTACGAGGAAACTCGACGCCTGGGGATACAGATGATACCACTCGTGACCAGATCAAAGCAAAAATGGATGCGCTACGCACATGGGCCGACGATAACAATGTAGATATGCAGTATCTTGGACATGGAGGTCATCGAGGTGGAGGTTTTGGTGGTCCACAAGGTGAAAAGCCAGATAGCGCCAGTTCTTCAAGCGCTACAGAATCATAAGTTGCTAACAAATATGACAAAAAACCCTGTGTCTACGCACAGGGTTTTTTGTAGCAGTGATAGTGATTGGTTGATTTTTTTCAACGAATGAATAATAATTAATGCTAATGGATTGCACACAAAAACTACGTGAACTATTTGGGCGGAGCCTTCCCCTATTCAGTGCACTCGGCGACCCTATTCGCCAGCAGCTAATTATGCTGATGATGGACGGCACGCAGCGCTCGGTGGCGGAACTTGCCGCAGAGACTGAACTGGCGCGACCGACAATTTCTCATCATTTAAAGATTTTGAAAACCGCCCATATTATCACCAGTAGAAAAGTTGGCACAAAAATCTATTATTATCCACAGATGGGGGCGTACTTTGGGCCTATAAAAGAACTTGTCGATACGGTCGGTAAGCTAGAGAAGATGAAAGGAATAAAACACTAATGGCAAAATTTCTACGAACAATTGGGGCATTCGCCTTCACGCATCCTTGGCGAGTTCTTGCCGTTTGGCTCGCGCTGATAGGTGTGCTTGGTTTTGGTGCAGTTCAATTCATGAAGCCGACCAGCTCCGATATATCGATTCCCGGGACTGAGGCGCAAAAAGCAATTGACCGCGCTAGCGTGTTGTTTCCTGATGGCGGCAAAGGAACAGGCCGAATTGTTTTTCACTCCAGCAACTCTAGCGTTGCTGACCACAAGGCAGAAATTGATACGCTAATAAAAACTGTCGCAGGAGTTGACGGTGTCGCGCGCGTAGTTAGTCCATTCGATACGGAAACGTTCATTGCTAAATCTGGAGAAATTGCCTACGCGCAGGTGCAGCTCGAGAACTCAAATGGCTCGATTGATGAATCTGTCTTTACTAAAGTGAATGCCGCCGTCGAGTCCGCTCGGAGTAACACGCT
>JALRDA010000117.1 GCA_023257145.1 Candidatus Saccharimonadia bacterium
CGCCTTTTGCACAGACTGCGCGGTGATAAATCCATCCTCAGCGTATGAAGCAGCTGATTGCATCAGTTTTAACGCGCGTCCGGGCATCGCCAGATCGTGCACATAACGCTCGCTTAGGCGGTAAGCTTCTTCGAGTGCTTGGTATGTATATGTTACTTTTCGCTGGAATTCAGTCACGATAAGCTGGTCGCGCATAACGGCAATCGTCTCATCCTTGTTCGCCTGATCGATACTGATGCGGTTTAGTGCGTTGATTAATCCACCATTACGCTGGCCAATCTGCAAATAACGCTGCTCGTCCATTGTTAAAATAATACGCAAGCGCCCTGCCTCGAGAATTGGCAGCAACACATTGGTCAAATCAACCGACCCGATCCCCTCCTCAAAGAACAACTGCGCATTATCAAGACAAATAATAATGTTCTTTGCACTGTACGCCTCACCTAGTACCTGCATAATCAAATTCTCTAATTCACCACGACCAGGTGCTGCAGCGATTAGTGCGGACGAGTCGAGAATAATCACCTGACGAAACTTTAAGGTTTCTGGAATCGGTGCCGATGCATCGAGTAATCGCTCAGCAAAAGCATGCACAATAGTCGTCTTTCCTACCCCTGCAGCACCGACCAGCACCGCATTTTGATGGCCGGCATTGCCAAACGTGTCAATTAATTGATCCAGCGCCTGAGTGTGCGCCTCGAGATCAGCAGATAGCAGTCCACCGCGTGCAATTTGCTCGCTAATATTTTGCCCGAATCGTGTCAGCATCGGAATATATCCAAATGACCAATCGCGCGCGATACCACCGGTTCGTTTTGGCTTGTTGTGCGTCGTGATTAAATCACGAATATGTTGCTGCCACTGCACGCCGCGAATCATATCATCATCGCTGAGATGTAAGTGCGCCAATAATCCTTCGTGTTCACGGAAGCTCCGCATTAACGCAACGACAAGAATACTGCCCGAAATGTGTGCGTAGCCCAACTGTTCGCGAACCACCATTGCTTCATGCCACACTCCTGGTGTCATCGTCGCGTCATCTGCCGCTATCTCCTGCAAGAGACGTGCCGTAATCCCAAAACGACTACCGAAGAACTGTCCGCTCTGCACCGCACCGGCCGCAGTTGCAATA
The DNA here is from genome assembly GCA_023257145.1 of Candidatus Saccharimonadia bacterium. Taxonomy (GTDB): domain Bacteria; phylum Patescibacteriota; class Saccharimonadia; order Saccharimonadales; family Saccharimonadaceae; genus UBA6022. The sequence continues at coordinate 1,133 of JALRDA010000117.1, forward strand.
TCGCGTGGCGTTGGGTTTTGCGGAAGCTTGCCTAAAATATCACCAGAGAGGTAATCGTCTATCGTACGCGGGTCCCTCGGGCTAGGTAGGTGATGTAATTCATTTTTATACCACTGAACAAGCATCACTGGGATCGCTGCAATACCCAGGACTAACCATCCGACAGCTAAACCAACCACCAGTAGACATACGCCAGAGATCACCAGCAGCACGGCGATGACAACGCAAAGGCGCTGCCACGTACCCTCGAGCGTGCGTGAAATACGCGCAAGCTGCGCCCGACGGCTATGGTAGTTAAATTCTACAGGCTCCATGGTACCCATCCAGAGATAAACAACAGTATCCCCACTACTGGCAGCAGTGGCACAAATGCCCAAATAATCACGACCATTAGACCGATAACACTATGCATCAATATCGTCGCCATACCGACGAGAATCATAATTGATCTGACCATCGCCCCAATACATCGCGAAATTAATCGGTCGAAAAACGCATGTAATTTAACGCCAAGCGGACCATTTACTCTGCCGGCGGATATCTGACGAAACGGTGCGAATAATGTTCGTGCCAATAAATCTATTGAAAAATAGTCCATGGTATTCGCTAAGCGCTCTTTCAGCATAGTAAAACGCTGCCGCCAGCCAGCGCCATACCACCATGAAAGAATGCCAACGATAAACATAATCTTATTGTACACCGGCATACTCAGTTACGCTATAATAGGATACATGTCAAAACCGTATGTCACCATGCTTGGAAAAGCCATCCGAAACATCGCACGAATTCGTGGTGGTGGGTCTGCGCTGCCAGGACTGTTCGTAGAAAAGATTGATCCTGATTTTATTAAGCGCACTTTAGCGCAACTCCCTCATGGCACCGTTGTCGTGAGTGGCACTAACGGCAAAACGACCACCACGAAAATGGTCGTCGCATTACTTGAGAGTCAAGGCTTGAAAGTATTCACCAATCGGACCGGCAGCAATTTTACACGTGGCGTCGCCGCAGCACTACTAGGTGAAGTTGATAATAAAGGGAATATCGACTGCGATATCGCCGTATTAGAACTAGATGAAGCGCATGCAGTACATTTTGTAAAAACGGTTAATCCTCGCTACAGCCTGTTATTGAACGTTATGCGCGACCAGCTGGATCGCTTTGGCGAGATCGATACGACTGCAAAAATGCTTGCCCAAATAGCAAACGCCACTAGCGATACCGTTGTTCTTAACCGCGAGGATCCGCGTATTGCTGCGATCGCAAAGACACTGCCGCTCGAGAAAGTGCACTATTTTGGCCTTGCGCCCGAACTGACACATCTATTTCCAAATGATGACGAACTACGAGGTGCCGTCATTAAATCGAATAAACAACTACAGGCACCTGAAGCCGGCGTGATACTACAAGGTATTAAAGAGAATACCGCCCAGTTTATCGTCGAAGGCAAGCCGATGACAACGACCCTAAAATTGCACGGCATCTACAACATATATAACGCCGCTGCCGCATTAGCACTCGCCCGGTGCATTTTGCCGGATGACCATGATCGCACCAAACTTGTCGAAGCATTGTCTAATGTCACACCGGCATTTGGGCGCGGCGAGACACTCACCGTTAACGGGCAGCCGTTTGAACTCGTGCTTGTTAAAAATCCTAGTGGCTTCCGCTTGAGTCTTTCGTCATTTAAGCCAGCAGGCTACGATACGATGATTGCCATTAACGACAATTACGCCGATGGGCGCGATATGTCGTGGTTATGGGACGTTGAATTCGAGAGCCTGCAAGCCGAAGGGGTCGCGACGGTCACCGGCGTACGAGCATACGACATGGCACTGCGTTTGCAGTATGATGAGATCGCCATGACACTTGTCGAACCCGACCTTAATGCCGCACTACGGCAGTTCCTGGCAAGTAACGATCGACCGAAACGTGTCTTCTGTACATATACCGCCATGCTCGCCCTGCGCCGTGAATTGGCTAAAATTACTGATGTGGAGACGATCTCATGAACGAAAAATCAATCACAATACTGCAATTATATCCACGTGACATGAATATTTACGGAGACTGGGGTAACACACTCGTCTTAAAGCGTCGCCTAGAGTGGCACGGCTACGCTGTCACACTACTGGAGTATAACCCCGGCGACACCTTCCCGGAAAATGTCGACATTATCGTCGGCGGAGGTGGGCAAGATTCTGGCCAGGACATTATTCAAACTGACCTGCTCGCGATTAGTCAGACGCTCCACACGCTCGCTAATAATGACGTACCGATGCTAATGATATGTGGTCTATTCCAGCTGTTTGGAAAATTCTTTAAGACGCAGGATGGTCACGTCATCGAAGGAATCGGGCTGCTCGACCTTGAAACTCATGCTGGCCAGGAGCGACTAACTGGCAACATTATCACCGAAAGCAGTGAATTCGGTGAGATTATCGGCTATGAAAACCACAGCGGTCAAACATTCCTTGGAAAAGGCGTCTCGCCACTTGGAAAAGTCATCAAAGGCGCTGGCAACAACGGCCAAGATGATAGCGAAGGCGCTCGATACCGAAATGTCATCGCGACATATATGCATGGGTCACTCCTGCCTAAAAATCCCGCCATTGCCGACTTTTTAATTGAAAAGGCAATAACCCGAAAATACGGCGAGTTTACGCCCACGGTAATTGATGATCGTTTTGCGGA
>JALRDA010000104.1 GCA_023257145.1 Candidatus Saccharimonadia bacterium
TTCCGTGAAAGTCAGCGTTATACTAAGGGTATGTTCAGCTGGATTGGCTACAAGAAAAAGGAAATTGAATATGATCGTGACCCACGCATGGCCGGTGAAACGAAGTGGAATTACCTAAAACTAGTCAATCTAGCTATCGATGGCATTACCTCATTCACCACGGCACCTCTGCGCGTATCATCAGTGCTTGGCATTCTTGTGTCATTTGGCGCATTTATCTACATCGTTTACCTGGTTATTCGCACTACCTTCTTTTACTCAGATCTTGCCGGCTATCCATCGATGATGGCAGTTATTTTGTTCCTCGGTGGCGTGCAGCTGCTTTCGCTTGGTGTTATTGGCGAATATGTCGGTCGGATTTTTAATGAAACTAAACAACGACCACTATACTTTGTGGAAGAATACCACGAAAGTAGTCGTGAAAAATAACCAACAAAAAATGCGATTTCTTGCCGTCGGCGGACTGAATACCCTGCTTGATTTCGGACTGCTCTTCGCCTTCAAATCACTTGGACCGCCAATTGTAACCTCAAACATCCTCTCAACAACTGCTGCATTTTGTTTTAGCTTTGTCGCAAATAAAAAATTTACATTTAAAACTTCGGGGACGAACATTCGACGGGAAATTATTCTTTTTATTATCGTTACATTATTTGGTTTATGGGTACTGCAAACGATAATTATTCTGCCACTTACCTACCTCTTAACTGCATACCAGCTACCCAATGACGTCGCCTTGTTTATAAGTAAATTGATCGCCACGGCCGCAACAATGGTTTGGAATTATCTCCTCTACTCGCGTGTTGTATTCCGGCATAATCAAAAGTAATAGTATGGTCAATTTTAAAATCACTCCTCGTAAAATTCGCTTCGGTCTTGTCAGCAGCATCAGTACCGCAATCGACTTTACTATACTCCTAGTTGTTACGGGGCTATTTCACCTGCCTCTTATTGGTGGCAACTTCATTTCGACATCAACATCGTTTATTTTTAGCTTTTTCGCTAGCAAAAAGTTTGCGTTTAAAACGCCCGACCACCATATCAAGAACGAGGCCCTTAAATTCATTATCGTCACCCTCTCTGGTATCTGGCTACTGCAACCTGCACTGATGTGGCTACTCGAACCAGTTATTCGGGACTTTGGCATAACAGGTGTATTGGTGATCATTATCGCCAAGCTCATAGCCTCACTCGCCACCTTTACTTGGAATTATCTATTTTATACTCGGCTAGTGTTCAACAAAAAGAAGTAACGGTATACTGGTAGTAGTTATGCATATTGTTATTGACGCTCGTATTATCAATTCATCCACCGGCCGCTACGTCGAGCGATTACTTCACTACCTTCAGAGGGTCGACACCGAGAACACCTATACCGTCCTCGTCCCCTCAAAAGATGTAGAGTACTGGACGCCAACAGCTAACAATTTCAGTCTTAAAGTTGCTGATTTTAAAAATTATTCGTTCCAAGAGCAGCTTGGATTTAAAAAATTGCTCGACAGTCTTAACGCTGACTTAGTCCATTTCTGCATGCCACAACAGCCAATCGCCTACAAAGGCGCAGTCGTCACAACTTTTCATGATCTAACGCTTTTTGACACCTATAATTCAGACAAGAATTGGTTTATCTACCACGCCAAACAATTCATTGGCCGGTTTGTCTTTACGATTGTCGCGCGCAAAAGCCAGCACCTGATCACGCCGACCGAATACGTCCGCCGCGATGTCAGCGCTCGCCTTGGCATTGGGACGGAAAAAATAACCGTCACCTATGAAGCTGCTGATACTGTCGAAGGCGAGCCAAAACCCTACGAGCAACCATTTAAAGAATTCCTGCTATACGTCGGCCAGCAAAGTGACTATAAGAATATTAAGCGACTCGGTGATGCCCATCAAAAGCTACTGGAGAAACATCCAGATCTAGGGTTGGTTTTGGTAGGAAGAAAGAACGCCTCAGCCTTACAAACAGAAGCCTACTTTACAGACCAGAACTACAAGAATATCGTCTTCACTGGCTTCGTAGCTGACGATCAACTAGCGTGGCTATTTAAAAACTGCCAAGCATACATATTCCCCTCACTAATGGAGGGCTTTGGCCTGCCTGGCCTCGAGGCCATGGCGTACGGGGCACCAGTGGCGAGTAGCAATGCCACCTGTCTTCCAGAGGTTTATGGCAAAGCGGCACATTACTTTACGCCAACGAATGTCGACAGTATCGCGCATGCCGTCGAGGACATTCTTTCGAACCCCTCCTACCGCAACGAATTGATCGCAAATGGCTATGAACGCGTGAAAACATATTCATGGCAGCGTATGGCAGAACAAACACTTGCTGTATACATGAACGCAATAAAAAAATAACTCCATATTTGGAGTTATTTTCGAAATAGAAAACGACTAAGTTATGAGCTTTTTTGTGCAATAATAATTCGGCGTTCGCGGCCTTCACCCTCAGAAAAGCTATGGATATCCTCGTATTCACTCGCGACGTGATGCACAATACGTCGATCGGCAGCATTCAGGTCACCAACATACGTATCTCCAGTACGGCGAACTTCTTCGATCCATTCTCGGGCTTGGGTGGCAAGTTTCTCAGCACGCTGTTTTTTATACTCACCAATATCAACGTTCACACGCGTCAGCTGTGCGTTTTTATTACGTAAAGTGGTCGAAATCACGTATTGCAAGCTGCGCAGCGTTTCGGCATTTTTACCAATTAAGATACTATTTAATTCTGGCGAGGAAACTGATAGCTCAATGACATCTTCGTGACAGTCGGCGTGCACCTCAACATTACTTCCGAAAAAAGAAATAATATCTTCAAGGTACTTTTTGGCAAAATCGATCGATTCTTGAGCGTTCATTTATTTTCTCGCTTTCTGCTTAGTGTCCTTCGCGGTAATACGGGTGATCGTCGCTGTTTGTGCTGATTTTTGGCGAGCCTTTGCAGTGGCTTTTTTATGCGTCGTCACTGGCGCTTCGTCAGCGATCTCTTCAAGTTCTTCCTCGTCCTTCTTTAATAGCACCGCCTGTTGGATCGCACCAACGATATTCGACGTTGCATAGTACAATGCTAAAGCGCCAGGCAGGCTGATCATAATAAAGAACATAAAGAATGGCATAACCTTCATCATTTTTGTCATAACGACTGCATTCATCTCAGCCTGATCAGCTTGCTTACCCTCTGCTGCTTCAGCCATAATTTCACGGAAGCCTTTTTTCGACTCAGCATGTGGCATTGTCTGCTTGCCCATAATGTACTGCGTATAAGCAGCGATAACCGCTAGAATGATCAAGAAAATATCAATATGACCAGTTGTAAAGGCTGTTTTCGTAAGATCCACAAAACCTAGAAATGTTTCATTGAACTTATCTGGGTGCTGAATCAGCTCTTTAACCGGCCCTAGGTTTTCCATGAAGCTGTAGCTAAACTTTGCAATCTGATCACGATGAATCGTAAAGATTTGAATCACACTATAAAGTGCAATAAAGATCGGCAATTGAATCAACAAAATACCGATTGAGCGAAATGGATTAACCCCATGCTGCTTGTAAAGCTCAAGCATCTGCATACTTTCGAGTTGCTTGTTGCCCTTAGCCTGTTTTTTAATTCGCGCCAGTTGTGGCTGCAATTTTTTCATTGCCTGCGTCTGATGTAATTGCTTCTTTACGAGCGGATACAGTGCGAAACGGACTAATATCGTGAAAATAATGATACTGACGCCAAAGTCACCGCCAGGAATGATACTATACAAACCAATCAATAGGTTGAAGATCGGTTGTAATACTAATATGTCGAAAATATTCACGCTTAAAACTCCAGAAAATCTAATTTCCTTTCATTATAACAGATATAGATCGCTACTTGTAGAGCTCTGCTTGTTCGAACAACTGTCGTATCGTATCTTTCAGCTCGTCGGCGGGCAAATTAATAACTTCGCTTGAAAAAATCATAATTGCAACATCATGGCTACGAGTAATCTCAGGGAGTTGATGACGTACGATCTCATAGATGCGGCGGCGCATACGATTACGCCCGACGGCGCTTTTGTGGACTTTTTTACTGACGACAACTGCGAAACGGGAATGCGTACGGTGCGGATTAGCAGTGTATTTGATGGTGATTAAGCGTGAACGAATAGCCTGCCCGTTTTTATACACATAACGGAGACTTCCATGGCCATGAAAACGATTAACGAATGCTAACATATAGTGAAATCTATTATACCTCAGATAGCTCGGTCATAAAAAATACACTCACCAAATTACTGATGAGTGTATTTATATCTACTGATTACTAAACAGTAAGTTGAGCGCGTCCTTTGATTCGTCGGCGCTTAATCACTGCGCGGCCAGCTTTTGTGGCAACACGAGCACGGAATCCGTGTGTGCGGGCGCGGTGTCGCGTGTGTGGTTGGTGAGTTCGTTTTGGCATATCTTTGTTATTGTACCTATTTTTGCTGTTTTTGACAAGATGCAGCTTGAATTTAATAGGTTAGTATTTTCTAATATTACGAGTCTATCCACAGAAAATATCCACTTATCCACATATTCACAGGGGTTGTATAATACTGTGGATAACTAGCACCTCTAATCGTATCCTTCTTTTCACCCTCTGTTATGGTTGTGGAAAACTATGTGCCACTGTATAGTAATTAGCAACACACATTACAAAAGAATAGGTTCCAGGGGAAGGTTTTTACACATGCATCATGGGTTATGGCAAAGCGTTTTAGGTGAAATAGAGCTGTCAATCTCTCAAGCTGCCTTTAAGACCTGGTTTATGAATACCGAGTTGGTCGATACTAGCAACGATGTCGTCACTATTGCCGTTCCTAATATTTTTGCAAAACGACAATTCGAAGTAAAATTTGACGATCAAATTAAAGCAGTTCTCCAAAAAAATGGAGTTTCACCTGAGCGAGTCATTTATACAGTAAAGACAACGGGTAAAAAAACAATCACCCGGGAAACGACCGCAGCCCCTTCCTCAACGAGCGCCGTGGATGATTTACTTAGGCCGGTCACATCTACTCCTCGAACTAGTACGCAAAATTCCTCTTCTAGTGCTGGTAGTGGTCTAAATCCTCGTTATACGTTTGCTAACTTTATCGTTGGCTCCAGTAACGATCTCGCCTACACCGCATGCCAAGCGGTCGCGAGTAGTCCAGGCACCAAATACAACCCTCTCTTTCTTTATGGCGGCGTCGGTTTAGGTAAAACTCACCTCATGCAAGCTGTCGGTAATGAAATAGCCAGCAAGCAACCTGACGCGCAAATTCTTTACATCAGTTCAGAAACCTTCGTCAAAGAATTTCTAGAGAGTATTCGTTTTAAGAAAAAGGGTTTTTCTGATAAATATCGTAATGTTGATGTCCTTATTGTCGATGATATGCAGTTTATCGCTGGTAAAGAAAAGACTCAGGAAGAGTTCTTTCATACATTCAACGCCCTACATCAGACGAATAAGCAAATTATTATCAGTAGCGACAAGCCACCAAAAAGCATCCCGACTCTTACCGAGCGTCTACGTAGTCGCTTTGAGTGGGGTATGTCTATTGATATTCAAATGCCTGATTTTGAAACGCGTTGTGCAATTCTTGAAACAAAAGCCTCACTCTCCGGTGTTGAACTTGGTCGTGACACGGTTGAATATCTTGCAAACAACATTAAAACGAACGTTCGTGAGCTTGAGGGTGCGTTAAACCAATTACTTGCCTACGCCGAAATGCGCGGCGTTAGTCCGGATATTTCTACCGCCGAAGGCTTGATTGGCAACGTCCGTCAATCTCGCCCGCAGCATCTATCAGCTAAACAAATTATCGATAAGACCGCTCGCCACTTCCAAATCGACGTCAAAGAAATCTGCAGTTCGAAGCGCGATAAACATATCGTTGTACCACGTCAAATCGCAATGTATCTACTGCGCAGCGAGCTGCACCTCAGTTTTCCGAAGATTGCGATCGAGCTTGGGCGTAAAGACCACACCACTGCTATTCATTCCGTTGAAAAAATCGAAAAAGCCATCAAACTAGACTTTCTTATCCGTGAGCAAGTCACCGAAATTCGGGAGAAACTTTATGCTTAGTCGCAGTGGAAAACGTGTGGATTATCTGCGGATAGCTACAGGCACAAGTAGTGGACGATTATCCCCATGTAGACCACTCCTCCATGCGATCATCCACAAACAGCGTGTACAACTCCCATTCACCCACAAGTTATCCGACCTATTCACCCCCAACCTTTCCCCATACAAAATTGCGCTCTCACCTCTGACTGAACACACTTTTTACCCAGTTTCCACAGCCCCTATTAATAACCCAACCAAAAGAAATTAAAAAGAAAGGTACTAATAATGGAATTGTCCGTCACCCAGGAAAATTTAACCAAAGCCCTCAGTAATGTTGGACGAGTAGCCAGTACTAAAACAGACTTACCTATCCTAAGTAATATCTTGCTTCGTACAGACGGTAATCGATTACTAGTCGCTGCAACGAATCTTGAAATCGCTTCAACGCAATTAATCGGTGCAAAGATTGTCTCTCCCGGGGCAATCACTATTCCTGCACGACTAGTCAGTGATTTTATTTCAAGTCTCCCGAAAGGAACGGTTGAATTAAAAGTAAAAGATAATCACCTGACAATTAGTTCTGGTAGCTACAAATCAGTTATTAACGGGGTTATCGCCGATGAGTTCCCTGAACTGCCAACGATTGATGAGAATTCTTCAATTTCATACAGTATTCTGCCTGCTGATTTCAAACAGGCCGTCACTCAAACTATTATTACAAGTAGCAATGACAGTACCCGTCCGACACTAACGGGTGTTTATTGGCATTCGTTCGAAGGCAGCTTGTACCTTGCGGCGACTGACGGGTATCGCCTGTCTGAGCGTCGACTAATTGAAACAAAAAGTGAGGTTGCTGCAATTATTCCGACGTCAACACTTCAAGAGGTGCTGCGAACACTCAGCGATGACGTCACGGAAGTTGATATGCTGTTTGACGAGACACAGGTGCGGTTTCGGGTTGGCGAATCAGAAATTACTAGTCGCTTAATCGATGGAAACTATCCTGATTACCGTCAACTTATTCCAGCGACATCAGAAACGAATATTGTGATAGATGCAGCTGAATTTGTCCGTA
>JALRDA010000079.1 GCA_023257145.1 Candidatus Saccharimonadia bacterium
ACGCGACGACCATTTAGCATAAAGTGTCCGTGACCGACTAATTGTCGAGCTGCGCGGCGGCTAGTTGCAAGACCAGCGCGGTATACAGCGTTATCAAGACGTAATTCGAGGAACTGCAAAAGCAACTCACCTGGGAGAACACCAGCACCACTTGCGCGGTTAGCTTCGTTCATTAGGCGTGCGAATTGCTTTTCAAGTAGACCGTAAGTACGGCGAACTTTCTGCTTTTCACGTAGCTGAATTGCATAAAGGCTTTGTTTGCCCTGGCGACCATGAGCGTGCTGCCCAGGGATACCAGTTTTCTTAGCCATGATTTTGTGCGCCTTTGGATGAAGGGCGTAGCCTTCGCGGCGGCTTTGTTTGACAATAGGAGAAGTATCTCGTGCCATGGATTAAGCCCTCCGTGCCTTACGAGGACGAACGCCACCATGAGGTACGCCAGTCACATCTTTAATACTATCGACGGTAATTTCGAAACCACCAAGTGCACGCACTGCTGCGTCGCGGCCTAGGCCAACACCCTTGATGAATACATCTACAGAGCTTAGACCGTATGAAGTCTTTACAACTTCAGCGGCTTTTTCTGCTGCAACCTGAGCTGCGTATGCAGTACCCTTTTTGCTTCCACGGAAGCCACAAGCGCCTGCACTTGCTGCTGCAAGTACGTTACCTTTTTTATCTGAGAACGTAATAATCGTGTTATTAAACGTTGCTTGAACGTGCAGCTGACCAGAAGGAACTGATCGGCGCTGCTTCTTACGAGTTGAAGTTTTTGCATCTGCCATAATCTTATTCCTTTCTACGTCTTAGACGCTGCCTTCTTTTGCGTACCGCCCACGGCTACTGATTTACCCTTACGAGTTCGTGCGTTCGTACGGGTACGTTGTCCGTTGACTGGAAGACCGGCTTTGTGTCGCAAACCGCGATAAGCTCCGACGTCCTTCAAACGCTTAATATTATTTGTTACCAAGCGCTGTAGGTCGCCTTCTACTGTGTAATCAGTATCAATGATTTCACGTAGTCGTTGTTCTTCAGCCTCGGTGAGATCTTTCACCCGAGTGGTCGGCTCAATTTTTGCCGCCGCAAGGATGGTCGATGCGAAGTGTGGACCGATGCCGTATACATACGTCAAAGCGATCTGCACTTGCTTTTCAGATGGAATAACAATTCCAGCTATTCGAGCCATGCTTAACCCTGCCTTTGCTTATTTTTAGGTTTCTTCTTGTTGATGACAGTCAAACGACCTTTACGCCGGATCAACTGATCATCAGGACTGATTTTTTTGACACTCGCACGAACTTTCATGAGCGCTACAAACTCCAGTTTTCCTTTAAATTTAATCTCTCATGCGGAAACTGATTCTGCCCTTCGTAAGATCGTAAGGGGTCAACTCAACTTCCACCTTATCGCCTGGTACAAGTCGGATATAGTGCTTGCGCATTTTACCTGAAATGTGGGCAATAATCGTATGGCCATTCTCAAGCTCTACCTTAAATTGAGTATTAGGCAGTGCTTCCACTACCTTTCCCTGCAATTTAATTACTTCTTTTTGACTAGCCATAAGTTACAGTAGTAGATTATACACGAAACTAGGGCGCGCGTAAAGCACTTTTAGATATATTCCACTCGGCTACCCGCTCATGTGGAATTTATAATTACTCTTATTGTACCGAATCGTGCAAGTTCGTCAAGTACGTTACATACTCATCGCTTCTTCACCAATTAAGACAGTTAGTAAAAAAGAGATAAGGACAGAGATGAATGAAACACGACTGCCCTTACCTCGTCGAAGTAGTTTACAGCAGCCTCAGCACCGCTCGTCAGACTCATAACTTAGTCACCTACGTTAACATAGTCGCTGGTCTGATGATAATTGTCCAGTCATCGTATGCGAACTGCATATCAGAGTCGTATGACAATGCCAGATCGTACTTCTCTAGCCAAGGCTGACTTGCTTCGATGATTTTTTCAAGTATAACATCGCGTTGATACTGCGAGATAACTGCTAAAAACTCATCGTCAAGCTCCTCTCCGTCTAGTAGTACTTTTCGTGCAATCATAGCTTGGAACGAAGAAACTCGTGCACGACGCAGCTCTACTTCTTTAACGTACTCCAGCTCTAGCACTCGCCACGCGGCTATCGTATGCCTATAGATAAGGGTATTGATGTCATTAGACGTCGTTACGGCCAAACCAGCCCATGCTTGATTGAGTAGTACTGTAAGCGCGTCGCTCGCGTAAATTGCCAGATCATCGTACT
>JALRDA010000114.1 GCA_023257145.1 Candidatus Saccharimonadia bacterium
TCCTGATTGCGACAGGTTCACACTGGGTTGCACCTAATATCCAAGGCCTAAAAGACATTCCCTACCTCACCCCGCGCACTATCCTCGAGGCCATGCGCCCACCGAAGAGCCTTTATATCATTGGTGCCGGTACGGTTGGCGTTGAAATCGCTCAGTTAATGGCTATTTTTGGCACAAAAGTATACCTCGCTGATATTGCTAGTCGCATTCTTCCTGGCGAGGATGAAGAAGTCGGCGAATTAATGGAACGTACCTTGCGCGAACAAAAAGGGGTGACCAGCCTGACACAAACACGCACCCTCGCTGTCGTCAAAGATGGCATCGGCAAGCGCGTTACCTACAGTCGCGGTGGCGTCGAGAAATCCATAAAAGTCGACGAAATCCTGATCGCGACCGGTCGCACACCGTCGGTTGATCTTGGCCTAGAAAACGCCAGCGTCACCTACACACCAAAAGGTATTTCTGTCGATAATCACCTACAGACGACTGCTCGCCATATTTTTGCCGCTGGCGACGTCCTAGGCCATAACAGCCATACCCACACCGCGTTACTGGAAAGTCAGATTGCCGCACATAATCTTTTGCATCCCAAATCACAGATTACCCCCGACTACACTGCGTCCCCTCGTCTGACGTTCACTCACCCAGGTATTGCCTCGGTTGGGCTATCCGAAGATGACTGCATCAAACGTGATCTACATATCAACAAGGCAATTGCGCCGCTAAACATCATTGCGCGCAGCAACACCTCTGATTTTCGTGACGGTTTTGCAAAAATTATTACCGATAAACGCGGTGTGATATTAGGTGCGACGATCGTTGCGCCACACGCCAGCGAAATCGTCCACGAACTTGCCCTCGCCGTAAAATACGGCATGACTGCCAGTCAAGTCGCTAACACCCCACATGCATTCCTCAGCTGGAGTGAAGCCGTACGTGTCGCTGCTAGCAAGCTAGTTCGTTAGCCTCGAGACGCAACACTACGACATAGCAAAAGGCAGTTCGATATTGAACTGCCTTTTTAGATAGATTACTTTTCTGTCTTACGATTGTGGCTTTACGCCGCCGTACACCGAGCCGCCATAGCCGTATGCAGACGCACTGCTTGCGACCTGGCCGCCAGACTGTATTGACGTATCGGCGACATTCGCTTGACCAATCGCACGGATTGCAGCAGACAAGCCAGTCAGTGCGACGATTCCAATACCGGCATTACGCAAAAATTCTTTTCGATTCATTGGTTTGTCTAACAATTTAGACGTATCGATATTTAGCATTGATCTAACCTTTTTTTATTTTTATACGAAGTATACGTCTATTTAAGTCGACCATAAGCGTCTTGTCAACTGTATTTTTAAAATCACTACTGTGGCAGCAAAACTGAAACACCGTCAATGTATCGACGTGGGACGCTTGGCTGCATCGCCTGACGTACTGGTGGTCGCGAGGCGGTGCGCTCACCGCTATTACGGATAGGCACCTGAAGGCTCGACACGCTTGCACGGTGAGGACGGACAAATCCATTAATCGAACGACTAACCGACGCGATGGACTCTTCTTTCGTTAGCGATACAATCACGTCATTACTTGCTATCGGCACCTCAACTATCGCCGGTTCAGGGATGGCAGTCTGCTGCTTGGCAACAACGGCAGCGCGTCGGTCATCCTTGCGCCGTTTGTAAATCGAGATAAGGACACTCACGACGCCAATTTGATAAATCAATAGAATCGGTACTGCAACAATCAGTAAGTTGATCGGGTCGGGTGTCGGCGTGATAATTGCTGCGGCAATAAATGTCAGAACAATCGCCCAACGTTCTGACTTCATCAAGCCTGTTGGCGTGAATGGCTTGATGTAATTACCTATAATAATAACAAAGGGTACCTGGAATAGTAGGCCAAGACCGACAGTATACGCAATAAGAAAATTCAAATAAGAATCTGCAGTTAGTGCGGCGGAAACATAGTCGCCCGCAAAATCAATTAAAAATTTTAGGGCACCAGGAACGGCGATATAATATCCAAATAATATGCCGGAAACCATTAATATAAATGATGTGGTTAATAATTTCGCAGACAACTTCTGAGCTGCCTTGGGAAGCGTAGGTCGAATGAATGCGTACAGCTGCTGTATGACAAACGGCGCTACTGCGGCAAGTCCGGCATAGATACTAATAAGAAAAATAAAATTAAACCCACCCGCTGGGTTAAGGTACATTAGCTTCTGTTCGCCAAACGTATCGCCCATCGGCTGTAAAATTATCGGAATGATACTTGATCGGTAAACATAGACCAAGCTGGACGCAGCCAGCAATATTGACACCAGTAGCAAAAATCGTCGTGACAATTCTTGGACATGCTCGCGCAGTGTCATATGGCGATCATCATCGTGATGGCGCCCACGCGACATAAACTAGGCGTTCTTTTTCTTTTCGTCGGTGCTTTCGTCAGCAAGTCCCTCTTTGAGCTCACGACGTGCTTTACCGATACTACGAGCAAGTTTAGGTATTTGCGATGAACCAAAGAGCACCACGATAATTACTAAAATTATAATTAATTCAGTCGTTCCCAGTCCGAACATGTTGATTTTTTCCCCTATATCAAGTTAACTATGATTATGATAATACTTATTACGCTTAGGCGCAATAGCTTAGGGGGCAATTAAAATGCAGGGATTGGACAATTATTTATCTATTTTTACTCTGTTGACGCACTTCGCACAGGCGTATGAAGAGGGTGCTTACGGCGAAGGTGGCTACGGCACTACGACCACAACACCAACTCCCACAACACCGACACCAACATCACCTACTCCAACTAGTCCGTCACCAAAGCCAACCTCCCCTAAGCCAGTCTACTCAGGTACTACAACGACCAATAACACGTCTACTCCTCAAACTACTAGTGACACCCCAACGACCACGTCTGATCAGCCAACAACAAACACGCAAAAAACACCACGAACAACTACGTCTCAGACTGCAGTTCAGCCGAACTCTCTTCCAGAGACAAGCTCCAATGGAATTACTGACCCAACTTGGATCATCATTGCAGGCGCTGTTGCGCTAGCGGCATTCGTGACATTCATCGTACTGATGGCGAAGAGACTCAATCGCAATTAGACGCTGACCAATTAAAATACACCCCTGCTAGTGGGGCGTATTTTAAATATAAGACAGTTAATATGAATTACATTCTGGTTATGCTACACTATATATAGATTTTTTATCAATATTAACAAGGTTATTAAAATATGGAATATTACTATATTTATGGCTAGACTTCCAAGCCCAGGCTCCGACGCAGGCACATGGGGATTAATTCTTAATGAATACCTTGCCGTAGAGCACAACGCCGACGGTACTCTAAAACGATCAGCCGACATAACTCAAGCCAAAAGCGATGCAGCGCAGGCATTAAGTATTGCGAACCAGTCGGCCAACTCTTCAGTCGCCGACGGCGGAATCACAACGTCTAAGATTGCTGACGGTGCAGTTACTTTGTCTAAGTTGAATACCGACATACAAGCTACTCTTAATAGTGTGGTAAATAAATACTCCAAACCTGCTGATGGCATACCTTCAACTGACTTAACCGCCGCTATTATCACCAGCTTAAGTAAAGCAGATTCTTCTCTTCAACCTTCAGTTATTGACACAGACACATCCCTGACCGCTAACAGCGACACGGCACTCGTTAGTCAAAAAGCAGCTAAGACATACATAGATAATAAAATAGCTACACTTGCGAGTGGTGCCATATTTTCACAAGGCGTGACTTTAATTGATCCTACTGTTGGAAATGTGATAATTTGGCGCGCACCATATGCTTGTAATGTATCCCGTGTGCTTGCTGTTCGCTCAGGAGG
The DNA here is from genome assembly GCA_023257145.1 of Candidatus Saccharimonadia bacterium. GTDB lineage: Bacteria > Patescibacteriota > Saccharimonadia > Saccharimonadales > Saccharimonadaceae > UBA6022. The sequence continues at coordinate 3,869 of JALRDA010000114.1, forward strand.
TACAGGTGCAGCAATTAACGCCCGCAAGAATGGTAACTCCACCCACCTATCAACAGACTTATCCCTTAGTACGGCCGGTAATTGGCTAGATGGTGGAGCTGTTCAAAACAGCAATTACTCTATGGGTGACAGCCTTGAAATCATGATAACCTCTCTTAGCGGTTCGCCGGCACAACTGACTATACAGATAGATTTTGTATTGCCATGAAGGTAGTAAGACATATACCACAGAAGGTAATTGGAGCTATAGCCCCAGAGGCCCCTACCCTACTTTCTGCACGTTTAAATAATCCAAATCGAACCGAGATACTCGACGCTAATGGGAATTGGCTGGCTACTTTTACTGATGGCTGCAGCACCGTAACCCATAAAGGGCCGATGAGAACCTTTACGCAGCAAGATCTTCCGATAAATGACCTATTTAATCGTACACGCAACGGCACGGGCTGGGGCAATGCAACCCAAGGCGGCACATGGAGTAGTACAGGCGGAACAGACCCCGGCAATTACTCGGTAGAAAGTGGCATAGGTAAAATAACCGCCGATACAGAAAACAGCTCACGCCGTTTGTCAATTAGCAGCTACGCAGTTCAAGATGCTGATGTACAGACAAAATTTAGTCTCGATAAAATAGCTAAAGGAGCGAACCAAGTTTTTAGTTTACTGCTAGGTTATCAAGATACAAACAATCATTATACTGCTGACGTAAGTTTTAAGCCCACAGCCATAGAAGATTCGTTTACGCGCAACACCACTAGCAGCTGGGGCAATAGCGATAGCGGCCAGGCATGGAGTACCCTCGGAGGAGCATCGACTGACTACGCCACAAACGGCGCCGAGGGCACTCATAGCATGGGGTCTATCAACGCAAGTCGCCGAACAATTATCACCGGTGCTTCAGGAACTGATTTTGACATTACCGTGCGCATAAAAACGGACGCCCTCGCGACAGGAGCCTCTTCAACAGGCGGAATAATGGCGAGATATATCGATTCTAATAATCATTACTACTTTCGAGTGCGCTACGGAGCAACGGCAAGCCACAATATTTTCGCTTCAATCCAAAAAACAGTCGCAGGAACTAGTACAACTCTCGGTAGTGAAGTTACTACCAGCTACACACACGTTGCTAACTCATACGTATGGATTAGAGCTCAAGGTACGGGCAGCGGATTACGATTACGAGTCTGGCAAGATGGTAATAGTGAGCCCGCAACCTGGGACATCGACATAGTCGATACAACCTTCACGGGCGCAGGGTCAATTGGCCTACGCTCCATACTTCAAACAGGCACCACTAACGCTTTACCTGTTTTGTTTAGCTACGACAGTTTAAATGCCATTTTTGAAGGATCAAGCAATGATGCCGTCGAAATTCGTCTACGAAAGAGAGTATCAGGCACGAATACTGACATAGGGCAAGCCTTGGTCATTCCTGGTGTTACTCGCAGTGCTGGGGAGTATTTTCATATTCGAGCTTCACTAAACGAAGGTAATCTTCGAGCAAAAACCTGGAAAGATGGATCGGTCGAGCCTACAAGCTGGCAAATTACAGAAAATGACACTGCGTTCGTAAATGGCAAAGTCGGATTACGTCTTATCGCGAATACCGGCACACAGAACTTGCCAATAGTCGCCTCCGTTACGCAGTTTTATGCCAACGGCTCTTGGGTCCTACCACCTCTAATCACACATGATACATGGGTACGATTGTTGCCATCACCATTCAACGGTACCGTAGATCAGCAGTGGCTTATCACTAGTCTTCAGAGTGTTAAACGAGATATATTATCAATTGCCATGGAATATGTCCCTGGTGCGCCAGCCGTAACGAACACTACCGGACTGCAAGTCGCTGGCGATGCCGCTTATGGCCCGATAGCTACCAATGGCACAAGAATTGAAGGTGCCGACTTCAATGATTATCTTGGTGTCGATTGGACATACACCGGTGTAGACTACGCAGAACCTGCTGAATTTAAGGCACTGGATTGTTCAGGATACATTCGAATGGTCTTCGGCTACAGGGGTGGGATGAGCATGCGGCTTAGTGCGCCCGCAACTGATGGTGGCAATTCTATACCGCGAACCTCTAAAGATATGACCGACTTTGGGCCTGGCGTCGTCATCGTTCCAAACAACGGATCAACGCCAACAGAACTCAGCACCATGATGATTGGAGACCTCGTCGCATTTGATGCTACTAACGAAGTTGGTGAACTTGACAATGAAATTGATCACATCGGCATCTACATGGGTACCGACCAAAATGGAAATTTACGTTTTATATCGTCACGTAAATCAATTAACGGCCCCACTCTATCAGATACCGGTGGCCCATCAATTCTTAACGGTACGGGTACCTATGCACGTACATTTCGTAAGGTTCGACGATTTTAATCACAAAAGCCAAAGAAAAAACGACCACCAGATGGTAATCGTTTTTTCTTGGTTGCGGGGGTAGGATTTGAACCTACGACCTTGTGGTTATGAGCCACACGAGCTGACCGGGCTGCTCCACCCCGCGATACATTAACCATTCTAACAGATGTAATTCTTTATTGCAAGTTCTGGCGGTTGCCGCCAAACAAGAAATTCATCCACTGCTGAAAGTCACTTGTCGGTTCGACGACACGAAGTGGCTGATTCGCCACTACTGCGTCGGCATCCTTTGCACGCTGGGTATTGGGCGGCAAAATTAATACATGCTCACCTGGATTAGCTAGTCCAAGGCGCTTTCTAACTTCTAATTCCTGATACTCGCTACTCGCGTAGTAGCGCTGCTCGTACTTTAAATTCTGTGTTTCTAATTCTGCCAGCTTTAAACTACGCGCCTTTGAATCAACTTCTTTTTGCAAGGCATAGTTACGCTGCATCATGCCAATCGAC
>JALRDA010000040.1 GCA_023257145.1 Candidatus Saccharimonadia bacterium
TTGCTCGCGCGTTTAAGCTACCTGTTTATGCTGCTGGTTTCGAACTAAGTACGCAGGCGTTACATCAAGCGGCCAAAAACCACACTGGTAACTATTCGCCTGTCAGCCGATTCCCAGGGTCTGAGCGCGATGTTTGCTTCCAGGTTTCTACCGACGTCTCGTATGGTCAGATACTCGAGACTGTGACAAATGTACTAGGTAACGTGGAATTGGAAACAAGTGTTCATCCAGTCGATATCTATCAAGCGGAGAATACGTCTACTAAGAATGTTACGGTTCGTATCAAGTTGACGGCGCATGATCGAACATTGACAGGGGATGATGTCTCGAGTGTGATCGACAGTGTTATCGCTAGTGTTGTCGATAAGCTTGCTGCTGTCGTTGTTTAATCACGGTGTATTTCTGTCCATATTCAGCTGTTATTTGATATGATGTATCCAGTAACATAACCAGAATACAAATAAAGGACCTTGTGACACATGAATATTACAATTGTCGGTGGTGGCTTCGGCGGCGTTAAAGCTGCGTTAGAATTTGCTAAAGAATCAACCAATCAAATTACGCTTATTACAGATAAACCTGATTTTCAGTACTATCCTGCACTTTACGGAGCGGCGACCGGTCGCAGTCATCTCGAATCATGGGTGCCATTGTCTCAGATTTTTGCTGGCAAAAAGAATGTGACGGTTCAGTTTGATACTATTGAATCAATCGATCCATCTGCAAAAACATTGAGCAGTAAATCTGGTACAGTCTATGCGTATGAAACATGTGTACTGGCGCTAGGTACAGTGACAACTTACTTTGGTATTGAAGGCCTAGAGACGTATAGTTTCGGAGTAAAATCGGCTGCTGAGATTGAAGAATTGAAGCAGCACGTTTATGCTGATCTTGCCGAAGGTCGCGGTGTTGATAAGCGATATATTGTTATTGGCGGTGGACCGACGGGTGTTGAACTAGCGGCGGCGCTAGGTTCGTACTTGAAACGCGTTAGTAAGCAGCTGAATGTGAAAGATTCTAACATGCATATTGCGCTTATTGAAGCTGCGCCAAGGGTCCTGCCTCGAATGAGCGAAAAGGCAAGTGTGAAAGTGCAGCGCCGCCTCGAAAAACTGGGCGTAAAAGTTCAAACAGGAAAAACTGTTGAATCAGCGACTGAAGATATGATTATGGTAAGTGGTGAGTTGATGACAAGCGATACGGTTATCTGGACATCAGGCGTTGCCAATCATCCTTTCTACAAAGCAAACGCCGAGCATTTTGAGTTTGCGCCGAATGGTCGCGTTGTTATTGATTCACATATGATGGCTGGAAAAGATCTGTATGTTATCGGTGATAACGCTGCTACTCAGTTTACTGGTCTTGCGCAAACAGCGTTACACGATGCGATTTTTATTGCGGATAATATCAAGCGCTCGTCAACCGGCAAGCCTCTGAAGGAATATGTCGCTGTGATGCCGCCAGTTGTTGTACCGGTTGGAGAATTCTGGGCGGTGTTCGAATGGAAAAAAATTCATTTAACTGGCATCGTCGCGGCAATGATTCGCCGAGCAGCGGATTTTATGGGGTATTCGGACATCCTTCCAATCGGTCAAGCGCTAGGTATCTGGCGTCCACACCGTGTATTGCACGAGACGCCTAGTCTTGAAGCAGTAGAAGTAAAAGAATAAACTCTTATCGGAATTTAAAAAGAACTCAGTTACCCGGCATAACTATGCCGGGTAACTGAGTTCATCCTTTTTACGATGCTTTGTCCTTGCGAAACGGAGCCAGCCAACTGTTTTTTCGTGGCGCAGAAATGCCGGTAGCTCGTCGTAGCTCGGCGGGATGAGTGAGCCATTTTACGTTGTGAAAGCTTTTGTCATCTGGTGACGGCGTGTCGCTGTAAAGCCCGCAGGTGTCTATCAGTTTATCCAATGCTGACTGCTTGAATTCGTATTTCCCGATTTCAGAACGACGAATAGCAGGTGTGCGACTAGGGAAAGGGAACGGCATTGTTAGTGGTCGTTCGAACCATGTATCATTGACAACGAATTCTTCTCCTCTCCACCGCAGTAATAAATAGTACGTGTAGATAGTGATCAAAACAGTCAACGCGACAAGGATCCACCAAATGGGTTCGCTGTTTTGTGTTATCGCTACGATAACAAAACCCACCCAGAGACATACTGCAATGAAGATCTTGAAGATTACAGGCTTGATGCTAAATCGATGGCGATAAAGGGACGGGTTCTCCTTGTTCTGGGCGGTGACTACATAATCATCTGTGATTTCAAACTCATCAGACGAATTATCGACATGTTTTTCGGCACTGATTGTCGGCGGATATTCAGGTCGCTGGGGTATTTTATCCGGATCGATAATCTGCTGCTGTTTGGTGTCAACTGGATCGTTTGCTGTATTCTCCTCATAGTGATACTCAACGTAGGTATGAATACTAAGCGCGCTGAGTACTAGTAGGAGGCACACGTAAACGATAAACATGAGAGGTTTGAGCCCATCATTTGCGACGACAATGTTTGCCAAGCCACCTGCGCCAATGACAGTGATTAGAAACACTAACGCAAACAACATGCGGCGAATCAATGAAAGTCCACTGATCCACCGTTGAATAGTAGCAAACCTAAAGCGTATCATTATTTACTCGCATTCTGTAAAAAGGTGAAAGGTTCTATTTTGGCCATCGACAACATTCGATACCCAATCTCATATGTTGTTATAGGTGATTTACCGACATTAGTCAAAGATAAGCACCATGGCATTCCATTTGAAGACTGTATAATCGTTAGAATGTACATTATTCTTAAAACGCTTCATTACGC
>JALRDA010000078.1 GCA_023257145.1 Candidatus Saccharimonadia bacterium
AAGGTTCGACGATTTTAATCACAAAAGCCAAAGAAAAAACGACCACCAGATGGTAATCGTTTTTTCTTGGTTGCGGGGGCAGGATTTGAACCTGCGACCTTGTGGTTATGAGCCACACGAGCTGACCGGGCTGCTCCACCCCGCGATACATATACCATTCTAACAGATGAGGTTCTTTATTGCAAGTTCTGTCGGTTGCCACCAAACAAGAAATTCATCCATTGCTGAAAGTCACTTGTCGGTTCGACGACACGCAGTGGCTGATTCGCCACTACCGCATCAGCATCCTTTGCGCGCTGGGTATTGGACGGCAAAATTAATACATGCTCACCTGGATTAGCTAGTCCAAGACGCTTTCTAACTTCTAATTCCTGATATTCGCTACTCGCGTAGTAACGCTGCTCGTACTTTAAATTCTGCGTTTCTAATTCTGCCAGCTTCAAACTACGCGCCTTTGAGTCAACTTCTTTTTGAAGGGCATAGTTACGCTGCATCATGCCAATCGATCCCCATGCCCAGCTAAGGCCAATTACAAATGCTACGGCAATGACAATATTATTCGTCGTCATATAGCGATGGCGAATGTGATAGTACAGGCGACGGATGTTTATTTTTTTCATTATGCTACCGCTTATTATAGCGTAGCTGGCAATTCGGTGCCATATATCGCCCCGTCGCTAGCACAACAGATCACAATACGGTATAATCGCTTACTAGGTACGGGGCTGTAGCTCATCGGTTAGAGCAGGCGGCTCATAACCACTTGGTAGATGGTTCGATTCCATCCAGCCCCACCAATTAAAGCGACAGATCTACGTGGTCTGTCTTTTTAATTACTCTTCTCTTCGTGCCCGCAACTTGACCACCAATTAGCATTCGCTCATAATGCAGTGTGTATAATGTGGGCAAAACAAAAACATCAAGACACTAGCGTCACAAATCACACAGGTTTTACAATCGTAGAGCTTTTGATTGTAATTGTTGTTATTGGGATTCTGGCAGCCATTACGATTGTCGCCTTTAACGGCGTCCAGTCAAAGGCGCGTTTTTCTAAAATGCAGTCTTAATTGAAATCAACGCAGCGATATATTGAAGCATATTATGCTGCAAACGGCAGCTACCCGTCGACGAACGGCAACTGGCGATGGCAAAGAACCGACGGCAATAATTACATACCTGGCCTTATTCCATCTATCACCTCTAGCATACCTAGCATCACAGACGGCCCTACGGGCGGAGCAACGAACAATACGTATGTATACACCTCAAACGGCACCGACTATAAACTAATCCGACTATATCAGCCCACTATACCTGCTGACGAGTGGTCGCAGGTACCGACGTCGATGAAAGATCGCAGTCAAGTTGATCGCTGGGGTGTTTGGACAGCTGGCGGCGCCAACTTCTAATATCGACGGCCTCTTCGCTCTAGCTTTGCACGCTCAATAGCTCGTTCATGCGCCGTGAGCTCACGGGTATCTACCCGTAACACTTGCCGCACTAATGCCGCACCTCGTGTATTTACTATTGCCTGCTCCTCGTCTATCAACCCTGTCGCGACATCTTGGCTATCTTCGCCTACTGGAGGCCTACTACGTCGCACACGTGGCCGTGGCGCTACACGAGCAGGATGTTGGCGCACCGACTCATTGTAGGGCACTGCAGGGGCAACAGTGCCAGTCACCGCCCAGCCTGCAATCTCGTTTTGGGCATCAGCTCGCGAAAGCCCACGCGTGTCCATCAGATGAGTAATCCGCTCTTCAGTCGCATCGTCATGTTCGGTCATTTCGGAAAGACGTTCTGTCATGATTTACTTATACCATAAACATTATTAATAGTCAACGAAACCATCAAAAAAGCCCCTTCGGACGATTTGCGCATCCTCTGGGGCTTAGTTGGCACCTGTTTGTTTGATACTACTGTATCACCAAACGTGCTTGTGTTTCAAGATTATTTTTTCTTAGAAATTGTAAGGAAACCGTTGCGTGGGTTTTCTTTAACTTCGCGGTCTTCTGGAAGATCTGCAGGAGCACCCTTTGCATTCTTTTCTACCTTTGCAAAGAAGAAGATAGTCTGTGGTTTGCCACCGCGTAGTGTTACTTCGGTGCTGTGCAAGTAATAAGTAATACCCTTCGAGTTTGTGTGCTTGTATGCCATAAAGTTTTTATAACCTCCTATTAGCGATTTACATTTGCTAGCGTACCGCCTCTATTCACCGGTGTCAATATTTAAATACCCCTATAATGGCGTTTTAGCAGCATCCGTAGAACTGCAAGACTTAACAGACGAGCAATAATCATAACAATTATGACAAGACAGACAAGAACCGACCACCCAGCAAAATCAGGCGACCATACAGGCGATGCATAGCTGTATCGGTATATCTCGGTACTAGGAAGCTCGACCTTTTGAACAGGGTCGTCGGAGGGTGGATATTTGGCCAGCTCATCTGCAAAACACTGTACATACGCCGGTGACCAGGTAGTAAATCGCGGCTTGCAAACCGCCTCCGCCTCGGCGTTAATGTTCAACCCGGAACTATTACTTTGTTTGGCCGTATCGACCATTTTTTGTGAATCACGACGATATTGCCCCTCTAAATAGAACGGACCGGTGTCGGTATTCATGTGAGCCGAAACATATCGTTGTAGATCGTACAATCTATTCTGCACAACTGCACTATCAAAGGGTTCGGCGGTTGATTTGTCAGCGTTCAAAACGGCAGCGCGACGCTCAGACATGCCGATATTATTTAGGCGCAAAAACGTTGCCGACACAAAACACATCAGCAATAGTAATACTAATAGTTGCCACGTTTTTACCCGCTGCAACTGCTTGATGCTTCGCCTGACTTGTCGCTTGTCTGCCACTTAAATGTTTCCCACCTCGTATACTGACACTATTGTAGCATGAGCGTTATTTTCGGTAGAGAGGAAACTTCGGGAACATCAATACAAGCACCCACACCGCGGCAACAGAAAAGAATAGTTTCATTCCGGTAATGTCACCCCACAGCAGTACAAGCGCCATAAACATCACCCCTGCTACTGCCGCACCGACATTCGCCATCGCCTCCATACACGCCAAATACGTAACGCGGTGACCAGAGCGGTCAGCCATATCAAACACCCCGCGCGTAAAGGCCATTGCATATCCCGTTGTCGCCGCTTCGTTAGCAACGTTTACCGCAGCCGCGACGCCAATATGGCTAACGAACGGGCGCACAAGGTGAATAAGCCCATCAATGAACACGGACACGATCAGTAATCGTCCGCCGTGTCGTCCATCGATTAGCCTACCGAAAATAAACGACGAAATGAGAGCTGCAATAATAACGACCGACAGCAGCGCCCCCATTTTAGCGTAGACGTCGTTGCCGCCCGTCCCGAGCACCGCGATAGCGATGAACAAGATCCACACCGTGCCTGACGCGACAAAATCAACACCGGTCGCCGTATTAGCGACCATACTCCGCCAGGTCAGCGCCCACGGGAACCCTCTAAAGACAAGTTTTTGGCGCGACTTTGGCGGCTCATCAGTCTGGAAAAGTGGCGCTGCCGCCACCGCAAACAACCCGGCTGCCGCCCACATTGTTGATTCAGGACCAAACGAGAATGCCAATAATCCACCCACAAACGGACTAAGGCCGGTTGCGATCTTCTCAAAGATGTTCATATAGGCAATCTCTTTGCCCGCATGGTCAACACTCTTCACCTTAGAAAAATCAATTGCGTAGCAAATGCTATAAATTGTTGCCGAGGCTGCTTGTA
>JALRDA010000085.1 GCA_023257145.1 Candidatus Saccharimonadia bacterium
TAATAAATAGTCCCATATCCTCATTGTACCACTCATGTTTGCATAAGGTTATGTATGGTATACTAGCCACATATTTCACATTTAAAGGAGGAAATTCATGGCTACCAAAAAAGCCGCTTCGACTGCGAAGAAATCTGCTGCGCAGAAACCTACCGCAAAGAAGCAAACTACTACAAAAGTAACAACGCTAAAGGCTGTTGAGTCACGCCCTACTGCAACTGCAGTGCCTGCCGTTTCGTCACGAAGCCGCAAATTCGGACTTGTCCGCACACCACTTGCTGCAGCCTTAATCGCTGAATTTGTCGGTACATTCATCTTTGCCGCAGTTATCGTTGCAGGCCAAGGTCAGCCAATCCTAGCATTGTTCGCACTTACCGGTGTCGTCTTAGCTGTTGGTTCAATTTCTGGCGGATACGTAAACCCAGCGCTTGTTATCGGTGCATGGGCAACACGACGCATGAGTGGACTACGTGCGATTGCATACATCGTTGCTCAGATCCTTGGTGCAATGCTTGCACTCGTCGTTTTGAACGCTTTCTTGAATGGTGTCAGCACTGCTGCCGCAGATCAATTCACTCAGGCACCAAGCCTATTCAAGGCTGCCGTACTTCCTGAAGGTAAAGAATGGTTTGTATTCATGGCTGAGTTCCTTGGTACGCTAATATTTGCATTCGCTGCAGCTAACGCATTCCGCGAAGTTCGCGACCGTACTGCAAAAGCATTCACACTTGGCCTTGGTGTATTCCTTGGCTTGATGGTTGCTGGTTCAATCGCAGCGTTCTTTAGCGCAAACGCGATCTTAAACCCAGCAGTTGCAATTAGCCTGCAAGCAATCAACTTCAGTAGCATTTGGCCAATCGCCATCTACTTCATTGGTTCAATCCTTGGCGCTGTTGCTGGTTTTGGTCTTTACCACCTAACTTCAAACGCTCAGAAAAACGTCGAAGCGTAATCACGCTAAACGTACTATAAAAATACCTCGCTCATTACCGAGCGAGGTATTTTTATTTACTCATCTTTTTGCGGCTTATCAATGAGCATCGGCTCGACGCTAGCCGTCGTCCCAGCAATCTTGACGATGTCCTTGTCGATCTTTTTCAACTCTTTATGCGCAGTATTAAAGTGGCCAACCGTCGTACCTAAACTACCGCCAAGTTTTTGCATAAAGCTATCATACGCACTAATATGCCGGCCTAACTGGCCGACTCGGACTTGAATTTCCTTTGCCTGCTCTTCGATCTGCAAGCTACGCAGCCCCTGCAAGACAGTCTGCAAATACGCCATAAAGCTTGTTGGGCTTACTATAATTACTTTTTTATCCCGAAATGCGTACTCGATCAAATCACGCGCACTACTTCCCGTTCCAACATCACCAATCAATAAATCGTAATATAGCGACTCGCTGGGAATGAACATGAAAGCAAAATCCATCGTATTTTCTGATGGGCGGATATATTTGCTCGTTTCATCTATCCTACCCTTTAAGTCGCTGCGAACACTCGCGAGCAGTTGCGCGCGTCTTGTTTTGTCTTTCTCTGCGACCATACGATTATAATTCTCGAGGCTAAACTTACTATCAATTGGTAAAATTTGCCCCTTCTCTAAAAACACGACCGCATCAACGATATTCCCGTCGTTGAATTTGTACTGCATCTGAAAGTTTTTTGGCGGTAAGATGTTATCAAGGACTGACTCTAGATAATACTCACCAAAAACACCGCGCTGCTTTGGATTCTGCAGCACGTTTTGCAGTGTCTTTAGTTCGTCTGCAACATCAACCACCCGACGATTAGTTTCGTCTAACTTAGCGAGCCGCTGCGTGACGTCCGCCACCAACTGTGCGCTTTGCCCCAACTGCTTTTGCATCGATGTTTGCATAGCGACACTATTACGCTCTAGTCTATCGCCAACGCTCTGCTGCAGTAGTGTTATAGTCCGTGTCAGCTCGGTGACATCAGACTTCACCATCTCAACCGCATTTGAACTTTTCAACTCGCGGAGCCGCTGATTTAAAATATAAATCAACACACCAAATCCAATTATAATGACGCTCAATACGATAAAAAGAGTAACTTGTTCCATCATCCCAGTATAGCATTAGCTGTTTAGGATAAGACGAATCGCCACCACTATCACTAAAACGACAATGAGCGCAATATAAAAGCGACGAACACGAACAAACCAAGCATACGCACCGAATGCGACTCCATAAAGCCCAGCCGTCGCCAGAGCAGTAACGTACCAAGGTGCAGCAGTTAACGACTCTAGCAACCCCCATAGCGACACAAGTACGGCAATAATAATAAGCAGTGGCCTAAATACATGCAGTCTCACTAATCCAAATAAGCCAACAGTCAGTCCGATAATTGTCGCAGTTGTTGACGCGTACTGATAGGATGATGCACATTGTATGGCGGCGTCGTTATTGCACAGAATAGCCTTGTATATATACATATCAAAGACTGTCGCAAGCCCCCAAGTAACCAAGCCGGCCAGAGCGCCCGCTAAAATAACCATCATTAACTTCTTTATACTCATTGGCACTAATGATGCTGGCATATCTACATTGTTCGTATCACTCATTTTTATCTCCCGTTTCGTATAAAAACTAGTGTACTATGTTTTTGTGTTTTACGCGAGTGCTTGGTAAAATAGCTGATTTGTCTCTTTGAAGATACCAAAGCGCGCCAATACTTGCCACAAGCAAACCACCTATAACATCAAGTGGTGTATGTACGAGTCCTAGCACGCGGCCAACACATACCAGCAGGGTTAGTACCGCCAAGACTATCGTAATACCCCTACGCCTAGTCTCAAACCAGACTGCTAATGTCAGGAATCCAACAAACAGTGCATGATCCGACGGGAAGCCGGCATTCGGTAAGTAAGAAGCTCCAGGCTCAACGCCAAGAATTTCAAATGGACGCTCACCTGTAGGTTGATAGACCGACGCCAGCAATTTAGCCAATAGATAGGCAGTTATACCAGCCATCAGAATGCGAGAATACGCCTCAAATCTATGGCCCTTGGGTACTAAGAACAGCAGCGCGTATCCAGCAATAATAACAACCGGTAGTACCGCACCGTCAGCGATCAACCTAATGATAAATTCCGTCATAGGTTTAGTATACTACGCGCCAGCGGTCAATGTAACTAACCCATTCTACTGCTACGCGTCGTTATGTATTGATCGATTCGTCGAGTTGTCCAGCCACGCAGACGCAACTCACTTTTTAATTTTCCTAGTAGTGCCATGCGGAACGCCTTTTTATCCGAGAATCCGAATCGTCGAATGATTTCGTCAAATGATAATTTCTTCTGTAGTCCTTTAAATGTCATCGGATCAGTCCCTAACACTTCCGCTCGCAGCTCACCTTTTCGATCGTGACGATGCAGTAAGCGATCGAACTGCGATTCGTGACGATGCTTCTTTCCAGTTAACCTACTAATACCCGGTACCGCTATTGCAACTCTCGTTACAACTAGCAAAGTTGCCAAAGTTTTAGTTGATATGCGCATTACAAACCCCCTTTACAAAGCGTATGTTATTCTCGCTTACGCTTTTAGTATAGAACGTGAAAATATGTGAAAACTGAGTGTCTTTTACAACGCGATTACTACTGTAGGACACCGATCGTTCGAGCAGCGACTAAAACGACTGCAACGACAGAGACAAGCGCCTGAATCATCATGAGGAATTTTGCGCGGTGCGAAATCGGGATCGTATCAGCAGAGGCAAAGTTGGTAACATTTGTCGTCGATAGATATAGATAATCCATAAAGCCAGGTAGCCAATCAGGCTTCGCAACTTCTTTATGGATAATTTGCGGAAACAAAAAATCGCGCTGTCTTTCGCTTGCCACACGACGATCCGGTCCGCCACCGTCCATCTCCCAGTAAAGTAACGCGAACATAAATATATTCGTGATATAAATCGTCATTCCATTTAAGAGTAAGTCATGCCCGTCAAAACTATTCACATCGCCAAACAGTAATGCTTCGACAAGAAAGATAAGAGAAAAGATATTAATTGCCGCAACCATTGTAATAAGCCCCATCCCGAGCGCGCGGCGAGCACGGGAAACACGATGATATCCATCGCTTGTCACTATAGCAAGCATAAAAAGGACAATTGCTTCGAATGTTAAAATTATGAATTTGTCATACGGAAGAAACGAACTGTTCGTAAAATACTGCAGTATCATAATTGCGACTACGCCAATCTGCAATTGCCAGATTGGATCGTGCGTCCGACGAAATACCTTTTTTATAGCGACGGGAGCTGGTGCATTCATTGCATTCGATTATAGCAGATGGCGTCGAGAAAAAAGTAAGCTCCACGAATCAACGCAGAGCTTACGACTCAATGCGGATTTGTGGAGCGTGACCTGGCAAATGTACGTGCGGCAACGACGAAATGTCGTCGACAGTCGAAGCCGGCTTTACAAACATGCCGATAAAAAATAAATAGATGCGCCGCACCAAAAACCCTAGCATAACCACCGCAATCAAAAAGACTGCGGCACCATATCCTGCAATAGCTAGTGCGGAAGCTGTGGCTCCAGGCCTATCTATAACCATCACAATATATGCAGCCAACACAGTGACGTTCAACACTATCAGCAGCTCAGCATTTGCAGAGGACCGACGACTACGTACATACATCACGG
>JALRDA010000106.1 GCA_023257145.1 Candidatus Saccharimonadia bacterium
CAACAATCAAATAGCGAGGGTTATTTGATGATTACGACAGATCAACTTACGTCGGTGACTCCTGATCAGTTTGATACAATCTTCGCACTGTACGACAAACGCGGCGCTGCCAAAACCTCGTTACTTACGATTGTGAAAACATTTGATTTATGCCCAAAGCTATGTGGGTTAGAAAAAGCAAAAGGTGCGTGCTTTTCGTATCAATTAGGGCGATGCAAGGGTGCATGCGTCGGTAAAGAGTCGAGCGAGTCATACAATCGACGGCTGTTATTGGCATTCGAGCATAAGCGGATTCAGTCATGGCCTTACCCAGGGCCGGTTGTCGTGTATGAATTATCGCCAGACGCACCGTCGCGAAGCGGTTTTATCGTCGATCAATGGAGTATCATCGGTAAGATCACCCAAGAAGAAGATTACGCTCCAATCGTTACGCAGTACGAATCTATTTTTGACTACGATTCATATAAAATACTACGTGCGTTTATGACGCAGCGCGGCACGACCGTATCGATCGTGCCGTATAGCGCCGAAGCTTTTATTTAAATCATCAGTAACGGTAAATTGCTGCAACAGGTACTTTTGCGGGAAGCATTTCGTTGCCAACTCCCAATATAGTGCCACCTTGTGCGATAACCTTTTTCACTAATTCAGCAATGCTTTCATAGTCTTGTTGCTTGGCAAATGATAGTATCGGGACTGCAGTGTGTACTGCATCACTAACCGTGTCAGTTGTTCTACGTGTGATGCCGACCAGTAGTGTTTGAACACGTCCCATGCTGGCCGCCTCGCTGACATCTTTATAGTCGAACGATGACTTTTGAATCCCCTCCTTCTCTTGCAGCTGCTCGACTGCTTTAATAGCGCGTTTACTAATTATTTCGGATTGAATAATAGGCCACGCCATTGTGGCAAGGTCTGGAAGTGTCGAGTTGGTATGGTTTCCTTGAATATATTCCGCCAGCACATGCGGTAGTTTGGTCGTACTACGAAAATCACCCGCTTCGCTGTCTGTTCCAGCAACGATCATTGGCAGTGAGCTGTCAAATTCTTTGTTATTAATCATAGTATTTTCTAGAATGCGAAAATATTGAAATCGTTCTTCTCGACCGGCGCGATTAGAATCTCCTTGTCCATGCGAAGCGACAGTGCCATTGCCGCCGCTCGATGGACTGTTCTGGCTACGTATTGTATTGCTGTTAGAGAACATCTCGTCGATGTTCAGCGCATCCTCTGGACTAGTTGGAAAATCGACAGCAACTGACTCTAGCCCGTATATGTCACCTTTAAAAAGTTTCGTGTTGTGCATCGCTAAGGCTAGTACGTAATACGGCTGGTCGTAGGCTGCAACGATGAGTAGTGGTGTCACATCGTAGGTATCAGACACGCAGACGCGCTCTTCGCATTCCATAGGTAAATGATAGACTTTATATGCCTCTGGACTAACGAATATAGCCATGCCTTCGGTTGCTTGCTGCCAGAACTCAAGAGGCTCAACGTCACTTTCTAATTGATCGAACGTCGCTGAAATCGCCATGTTACCGTTTTGATCGTGCCATTTTTCTTTTGCTTGACGTAGTAGGTTTTTTAACCTCGTTTGATCTTCTTGTATATGGGGTGGAGTCGGATGTCGGTGTGTCGGTAGATAGATACTGATGACATTTCCGGACTGTGGCTGTGCGAGTGTTTCGATTGAAGACCGCGTGATTTTATTCATACTTCTCCTCCTAACGTAGAAATTATTGCTTCTTTATTTAACCGCGCAATTGATAATTTGGCAGTAATCTAGATTACTGGACGTATGCGCGTTCGGTGATACATTGAAAGTAGCCCGTCACTGGGATCTGTAATCAATCAAGGAGGTGTTCATGAATGACGATAACAACGACCTAAGGCGCGACCCAAAACAGACTGAAACTGGCCACGAACACATGACCGATGCGCAGCGTGTGGAACTTGAACTATTGTCCGGGCAAACTGGCGAACCGATGCCAAGTGATGATATTACGCGCGGTGAGGCTTCGGAAAAAATTGAAGAACTGCGTCAACAAATCGATGAAGAATCAAATACCGGCATTAACGAAGATGACACTGATACGGTAATTGGCGAAGATGAATAAGCGGAGCATGATTTGTAGTGGCCGCAATACGGCTCAGTGAAATTGACTTTTAGGATTGTAGTTTTATAGTATAGAACTATATTTGCTTGATCCGATTTTAAGGAAGGAGGATCCGCAAATGGATCCTTGTGAGCCGATCATGTGCCGGCCCCGTCACCACAGCTGGTTTCAGCGACTACTTAAATGGTTGAGCCCTAGAAAAGCGACGCCGCCCCCGAGGGCGAGGACGATTGCGCGCTTAAGGGGTACGAACCTGTCGGTGCCCACGCGAGGTGCCATTATCTACGAAGAGTACAATCATCCGTTTATTTTATCTCGATCACTGCGTGAAACCATGATGAGTAATCGTGCCGCTCGTTACGGTTTGCGGCAACGGCTGCGTAGCTTTAGTTATCATTAGCTACGGCGTTTCACTAGGAATACCCCTGGATACTTTCCGGGGGTTCCTTTTATAGAAATACACAAATGAAAAGCCCCCGCTCTTTGTGAGAGTCGGGGGCTGCTCTTCCAAGTGGTGAAAATCAATCATGCGCCACCACGTTAGAGCGTTCAACAATGTAATAGCCGTGATGGAACCGGCGTGAACGGACACGTTGCCTGACTTTTTGTTTCAGCTGCGACATAAATGCCAACTGCA
>JALRDA010000132.1 GCA_023257145.1 Candidatus Saccharimonadia bacterium
AATTAGTACCAACCCTTTGACTGGAAAGCACTCCAGGCACCGCACGGACTAACATAGCGACTCTTGATATAGCCGAGACCCCACTGAATCTGCACAGCTGCGTCAGTTTGCCATCCAGCGCCCATCTTATTACCAGGGAGCGCTTGCGGAATCCCGTATGCCCCGGAAGGGTTACTTGCAGTCGTGCGCCAACCAGATTCGCGCATCCATAAATTATATAGACATGGCCACTCTTCTTCACCAAACCCATAGGCGAGCATCATTTGATGACCAAGCGCTTGTGCTTCAGTCGGATTGGTTGGTGTCGGCAATTTAGCACCTACAACTTCGACTTGCTTGACTGGCTGTTTAGTGACAACACTTTGAATTTCTTTGCGGCTGATTTCGACGCCGTTACGCATTTCAATTTCGTAACTGACCGTACGACTGCCGGGGACACCTGGAGTTTTGACTTCCTTGTAACTAGGGTCACGGTCAGCATCCTTGGTCTTTTCAGTCTCAAATGCCACTTCTTCATCCTGCGTAATCGTTTGTTTGCCCTCACGCCACAATTCAACAGTCATCCCTTCGGTGATCGGTGTTGATTTGGATAGCGATAACATATCATTTGCGGCCAGTTTGACCTTTTTTAACTCCAGCATTTCTTCGACTGTTGTGCCTTGCGTGAACGCATCAATTCGCTTGCCATACATCACAAAAGTAAATGGTGTCGCCCGGTCGATTGACACCTGTAACCCCGCCGATTGACTGACCATGTCGTTGTTTACACTGACAACAGTCTTATCTTCGTCTTGCAGTGTAATTTTAGCGTGTTTCACAATTTGTTCCGGTGTTTGATACGGCGAAAGAATCTTTGTTTTCAATTCACCATCAACCACCGTTACCGGTCGAGCACGATATACGTTGACGTCATAGTGACTAGCGACAAGTGTCTCATCCAGTCCTGGTTCGACCATATCATTAGGATCAATCGATATGCCGGCACTTCTAAACGCTTCGCGCAGCGTTGAAGCTTTCGTGAGTATACCTCGATCTGTGTCGCCGTCATGCAGCGTCACCAGCCGTTCGCCATTGGCGACAGCAGTCTTTGTCTCGGCGTGAGCGCTGGTCGCCCAAATAAATCCAAAAATAACGGCAACTAGACAGAATATCGTTGCGGCGAGGCCATAAGGTATGGTAGATTTTCGTGATAGTATTCTCATAATTTGAGGGACACCTCCACGGTGTACTCGCTCTATTATAGCAAGATCACTCGTCTTTTGACAGTTTTTCAAGCACAAGCATAACGAGCGGCGACAGATCAGCGGGTAAATTTTCTAGTGAGAACCACTGACAGTCCAAAATCTCGCGAGCCGACGGCGAGAGTCGCGAAACTTCTTCGTCTGTCAAAGTCACCGTATAGATTTGCGCTTCGTAGCTATACTGCACCTTCATAAGATACGCAAACCTATTTAGTGAAAGCTGAAGATTTATTTCCTCGAACAGTTCACGCCTTGCTGCTTGCTGTGGTGTTTCATTTCTTTTCACACCGCCGCCAGGCAAGCTCCAGTATGCCTGTGCGCCCCAGCTTTTTACTAGCAGCAAATCACCATGCTTATTGCGGACAACAACCCTCGCGCGCGGCACATGAAAGAAATGGTTAAACAGATTGAATCCCGCCACGCGAAACGGTGCAACAATCCGTCCCGTCAGCTGATAAAGCGTCATAGCTTTTCTAGTCTGGCAAATTGAACGTTTAGTTTCTTCGTTTTACCATTTTCAAATTGCACAGTTACCGCCAATCCATCAATATCGATCACTTCGCCGACGCCAAACATTGCAGAGCGTACATTATCACCGATATCGAGACCAGGGCCGTCGTCGTATTCGTCATATTCATCATGCTGAGTAAACGATGGTGTAGGAGCGGCCATAAGTTCATGGCCCATGTCAGCTAAAAATCGGGAGGCTGGATTGTAACTGCGCTGGCCAAATTGTAAACGGCTTTGCGCATAGCTAAGATGCAGCTCTTCCCTAGCACGAGTCATTCCGACATAACAAAGACGTCGCTCCTCTTCTAGTTCCGACGGACCCGCTTCATAGACGCGTGAGTGAGGGAATATCCCTTCTTCCATCCCGACCATAAATACTACTGGAAATTCCAATCCCTTTGCGGCATGAATAGTCATTAGCGTCACCTTCTGCTCATGACTGTTCGTATCTGCGCTCGACATTAGCGCAACTTCCTCAAGAAAGTCGGGTAACGACGCAAATGATTTGGCGTCAGAAATCAAGGCACCGATATTTGCTTCGCGCTCTTCAGCCTGTGGCGTCCCGTCTAAAATATAGTCCCGATAGCCTGTTTTTGCGATCAAGGTTTCAATAACATCGCTTGGCGACGCGCCTGACTCTAGCTTAGCTTGCAGTATCCGTAATGTTTCACCAAGTGTCATGAAGGCCGTTCTCGCCCTCGCCATAATACTACTCGTTTGCTCGGCATTCACTAGGGCTGAGACAATATCCATGCCACTACCCGCTTGCCAAATCAAAAATTTCTCAAGGCTTGTCGCGCCAATACCGCGTGTTGGCGTATTAACAATTCGACTAAAACTCATGCGGTCATTCGGCTGATACAGTAGTCGCAGATACGCAATAACGTCTTTGATTTCCTTGCGGTCATAAAAGCGGACACCGCCCACAATTTGATACGGCACGCGTTG
>JALRDA010000140.1 GCA_023257145.1 Candidatus Saccharimonadia bacterium
TGTGCCATGACGGAAAGCGCATCAACCATCTCACCAGCCACATAAAAGTCGACGCGCACGAGATCTTCGGTAACATAGCCGCTCAGCTCATAATTGAAGCTTCCATACCCACTTGTTACCGATTTGAGCTGATCGTAGAAATCGGTCAACAGGTTAGCAAGGGGCGCCTCAAAACTAATCAGCGCACGCTCGTCGATGTAGCTCAGATTTTTCTGACGCCCACGCTTTGCGACAATAAGTTGAATAACCGCCCCTATATACTCGCTTGGCACCACAATTTCACCTTTAATCCACGGTTCGCGAATTTCAGCAATCTTTGTGACATCAGGGAGGTCAGATGCCGACTGAATGTCGATTTCGTCGCCACTATTGAGCGTTACTTGGTAATCAGTGCTCGGGTTTGTTACGACAAGGTCAAGATTGTATTCACGCTCAAGTCGCTCGCGAACGATGTCCATATGTAGCAACCCTAAGAAGCCGATACGTACGCCAAATCCCAGTACGGGTGAATTTTCTGGTTCGAACTGCAGGGCAGAGTCACTCAGCGACAACTTTTCGACTGCATCTTTCAGGTCTTGATAAAATTCGTTTGATACAGGAAAGAACCCCGCATACACAAACGGTTTTACATCCTGGTAGCCCGGCAGCATCTCCTGTGCGTGGGATCGCTTTACCGTGACAGTGTCGCCTACGCGTGCATCACGTGTCGTCTTAAGGTTCGTCACGATATACCCAATCTCTCCCGTCGCAATGTCATCTTCGGCTTTCATAACCGGACTCAGTGCACCGACTTCGAGGGCCAGTCCGTGTGCACCTGTGGCCAGCATTTCAATAGTGTCACCCTTTTTGATACTTCCATCAACGACACGCGTGTACAGAATAACACCTCGGTAATCGTCGTAGTAACTATCAAAAATGAGCGCACGAGTCGGCGCGTCCGCCATTCCCGATGGCGGCGCGATACGCTCGACGACAGCATCCAGCGCTTCCGGCACGTTGTGTCCGGTTTTGGCGCTAATTTTGATAATATCTTCGTCGCTGCATCCAAGTAAATTGATAACCTCGGCGCTCACGCGTGGAACGTCAGCTGCCGGAAGATCAACTTTGTTGAGCACCGGAATGATCGTCAGGTCGGCACTCATGGCTAGGTAGACATTTGCAAGCGTCTGCGCTTGGATACCTTGACTGGCGTCAACGACTAAGATCGCACCTTCGCATGCCTCGAGACTGCGGCTCACTTCATAACTAAAGTCGACATGCCCTGGCGTATCGATAAGGTTGAGATCATGCCCCTTGTGCTGCATGCGAACAGGCGCCAGCTTAATGGTGATACCTTTTTCGCGCTCCAGCTCCATACTATCGAGCAGTTGCGATTTCATATCGCGACTTTGGACCGTGCCAGTGATCTCCATCATCCGATCGGCCAGAGTCGATTTGCCATGATCGATATGCGCAATAATGCAGAAGTTTCTAATATTTGACTGATTCATCGTATTAGTACGTATTATAGCAGAAAAAACGTCATCTGTTTAGGTGTTTGTATTTGGTGGAAACAATATCTTTTTTGCTTTTGCGAGGACTGGATTAACTTCTTGCAGACTAAATACCTTACTGATAGCAATATACACTATAAAACTCACCGCAACGATAAGGGTAAACTTCGGAAATACCGACCAAAAACTGCGGTCCGTTGCCTGAACAGGGAAGAGTAATACCATCGCGTACGTTACGACCGCCATGACACCCGTCGCACTCACCATACGGAACAGTGCGTCGATAAGTGTGTGATCAAATATACCAGGGAACCGACGCGCCATAATCACAAACAGAACGGCCACCTCGACGACCGCTACAATCGACTGCGCCCATGCCAGGCCATATGCACCCTTGCCTAAACTTTGCGTAAACCAGATAGCTAGAATAACATTCAAAGCAATTGCCGCGATTGATATATAGAACGGCGTCTTTGTGTCTTGATTGGCGTAAAAACTACGAGCTGCAATATGATAAACCGACCGAAACACGATAGCGATAACCAATGCACCAAGCAATCCGGCAATCTCTTCACTACCGCCGTTTTTGATAAAGTGCGCAATGTAGCCGCGTGCAAAAAAGGTAATTGCCGCAACAGGTAAAATAAGCCAAATAATTACCCGCAATATCTTTTGCATACCCTTTCGAAACAAATCATATCGATCATTACCTAGGTCTTCAGTTAGCTGAGGGTAGGCAGCATTACTAATCGAGATAC
>JALRDA010000094.1 GCA_023257145.1 Candidatus Saccharimonadia bacterium
AAGGACGCCGCTGCCTCGTGCAGGGACGTTTGCGCCAAGATAGCTGGGATGACAAAGAAACTGGCAAAAAACGTACGCGTATCGAAGTTGTTGCAACCGACGTGACGTTCCTTGACAGTGCTGGCGGCGAAGGTGGCAACGGTGGTTCATCAAACTACCAGTCAAACGCAGGCGGCAGCAAAAAGTCTGACGATGTTGTTATTGAAGACATCGATGACAAACCAATTGATTTAAGCGAAATTCCTTTCTAGGAACAATTTAGGAGAATAATATAATGGCTATCAAGCGATTCAAGAAAGATACCCCAGCATATTTTGACTACAAAGATGTCAAAACATTGCAACGTTTCATTAATATGTACGGTCAAATCGAGCCAGTTGCAAAGACTGGCCTGAGTGCAAAGCAGCAGCGTCAGCTAGCGTCAGCTATCAAGCGCGCACGCCACTTGGCACTACTTCCATTCGTTACTCAAGGATAATTTATTTACTCATTGGTGATTGATGTTTGGCAGGTGAGTTATTTACCTGTCATCCATCATTTACTAACGCATAATCCACCACAAAGGAGACTATTACTATGTATCAACCAACAGATCTAAAAAAAGGCGTCGTATGCCAAATTGATGGCAAGCCATACCGCGTGGTTGATTATAACCAAAAGGTGATGGGTCGCGGTGGCAGTATTGTGAACGTTAAGCTGCGCAATTTGATTGACGGCAACATTATCCCAAAAACCTTCAAAGGTCAGGATAAGATTGAACGAGCGGAAGTCAGCACCAAGACTGTGCAATATTTGTATGCAGCTGGCGATCTATTTTACTTTATGGATCCTGCTTCTTTCGAACAATTTGAACTATCAGCCGAGACAGTTGATAGCGCAGCGGGTTACCTGAAAGAAGGTGATGAACTAGGGATTCAATTCTTTGGTGATGTTGTCATTAACATCGAACTCCCAAAGAATCTTTACCTTGAAGTCACCTATGCTGAAGATGTCGTCAAAGGTGACACAACCAGCAGTGTCCTAAAGGATGCGACACTTGAAACCGGCATTACGGTTAAAGTACCGTCATTTATTAAGACTGGCGATATCATCTCTGTTGATACGGCAACTGGTGAATACCGCGAACGCAAGAAATAATTCATGACAAAGCAGCGCCTGGATATCGAACTAACAAAACGCGGGATGACAACTAGTCGATCGCAGTCAGAAAGTTGGGTGAAATTAGGCAAGGTGACGGTTGATGGCAGGGTAGTAACAAAGCCTGGCCACTTCGTGAGCGATAATAGTGTTATTAAACTTTCAGCAAAAGAGCAGTACGTTAGTCGAGCTGGATTAAAGCTGGCGAGTGTCGCCGAGTTGCTTGGGATGGATTTTCGCGACAAGGTAGTTTTAGATGTTGGGAGCAGTACTGGTGGCTTTACTGACTACGCATTAAAGCACGGCGCAAAAAAAGTATTCGCTGTTGACGTTGGAACGGATCAGCTTCATCCAAGCCTGAAGGGGCATCCGAAGATTCATTTGCATGAAAAAACTGATATCCGTGATTTCTACTTAAAGCACGAGCAGCCGGATATTATTGTGATCGACGTATCGTTTATTAGCTTGCGTGAAATATTACCGCATTTAGTGACACATCTAAGTAGTCCTAGTACTCAGGTTGCTGCAATGGTGAAGCCACAGTTTGAGGCAGGGAAGGATCAGACGAACAAGGGTATCATCAAGAATGATGCGATTCGTCGTCAGATTTTACGTGATTTTGAGATGTGGGCCAAACAATACTTTGTTATCAAAGATAAACGCGACAGCGACGTGGCTGGCGCGAAGGGTAACCAAGAGCGATTTTATTTATTGCAGCGTCTAAAATAATTAGACGTTAAAGCGGAACTCAACGATGTCGCCAGGGCGCATAACGTACTCTTTACCCTCGGTGCGCATTTTGCCAGCTGCTTTTGCGGCAGTTTCTGAACCAGCAGCGATCAAGTCGTCATAATCGACAATTTGCGCTGCAATAAAGCCACGTTCAAAATCACCGTGGATAACACCGGCTGCTTGTGGTGCGGTAGCACCCTGTTTGATTGTCCAGGCACGTATTTCTTTCGGTCCGGCGGTCAGGTAGCTTTGTAGTCCAAGGGTGTCGTAGGCGGCATGAATCATCTGTAGTAGACCAGT
>JALRDA010000026.1 GCA_023257145.1 Candidatus Saccharimonadia bacterium
CTTCGCGAGTGGCTTGTCGCTATGTTCGCGGTTATGTCGCGCTCGCGTGAGGTATTCCTCAAGAAGCACTTTAATACATCCTGCGATAGGGATCGAGATGATACCTCCGGCAAGTCCAAATACATACAATCCGACAGTCACCGACGCAAGTACGGCAAGGGCCGACAATTCAACCTTCTTAGATTGAATAGTTGGTGAGACATAGTTGTTCTCGACCTGCTGATACAGAATGAAGTAAACGATGAATATAACACCCGCCGTCGCATCATTAAATAGCAATAGCAGCGAAATCAAGATGCCTGCAATTGTCGCACCAAACATCGGAATAAGCGACAGAGTAAAGGCAATTGCCACAGTTGGCAGGGCAAGGTTGGCAGGGATATTAAAGAACAGGCTGAGGATAAACACGACAAGCCCGGCGAGCGCCGCACCAATTCCCGACACCGTCAATTGACCAGTTACATATCCCGTAACAACGTTATACATTTTACCCGCCAAGCGTTTGTGTCGCTCCATGCGATCTTTGTCGTTATAAACCTTCCATATTCGCTTCAACCACATTGGGCCTTCGACAAGCATCAAGAATGACAAGACCAGTACGAGTAGGGTCGAGACAATGAGTGATAGCAACGAACTTAATCCGTTAAGAATATTCTGACCAGCACGCGCAGCCCAACTTGTTGCATTGTCTTTGATTGAATTTACTGCACGATCAACTTGTGGCTGCAGGTTATACTTGTCGATAAACGCGTTCAAGCCTTGTGACTGTGTTTGAGCGTTATCCACTAACCCGGGAACACTTTCAGCAAATTTCACTGTCTGCTGCGTAATTGGCGGCACGACAAAAAACACAAATGCCGCAAGGAATGCCACAACTAATACGTATGCGATAGCGGTTCCGCCGACGCGACTTTTACCGGGCAAATATTTCGCCAGGTAGCTTACCGGTGCGTTCAATGCCAGGGCAAGGAAAAACGCAACACCTATTAGTATCAATGCGGTTCGGGCGCTGTAGATTGCTAGAATCGCAAATGCAAAACCAATCACTACAAGCCAGAAACGAACAAATGTACTTGTATCAATTTCGATCTTTACTTTCATATATACTCCTAATCTGTTCATAGTATAGCAGGGCGGTATAAAAAACATATAGGCTAATTACCCCGGCAACACACCAAGTGTAGCGACATATAAGTACGCCTAGCTATTTTGCGTAGTAACGATCAAGAAACGACTGTTTGAACGTATAGAAACTGGCATCGGCAATACTTGCACGGATGTCGTCAACGAGCTTGATGATAAACCGCTCATTATGGATAGTTGCAAGTGTATTTGATAACAGTTCATCTGATTTAAACAAGTGATGCAGATACGCAGACGTATAATGCAAGCACGTATAGCAATCACACTCACTGTCGAAAGGCGTGAAATCATTTCGGTATTTTGCATTGGTAATGTTTCGACGCCCGTCACGCGTATACAATGCACCGTTGCGGCCAACACGTGCAGGCGAGACACAATCAAATGTATCAGCACCGTTTTCAATGCAGGCAAAAATATCATCAGGTTCACTAATGCCTAGCATGTGACGCGGCTTGTCTTCTGGCAACTCTTCGCACATCCAACTAACAATTTCACCAATATTCTTCTTTGCAAGCGCGCCACCCAAACCAAACCCATCAAAGTCCATTGCTCCTAGGAAGCGGGAACATTCGCGACGCAGGTCTTCATAATTCGCACCCTGCACAACGCCAAAAAGCGCCTGTGGCGGACGATGCGACCGCTCGATATTGAGCCGCTTATGTTCAGCCAAGCTTCGCTCAGCCCATGGATGCGTTCGTTCATTTAGTGATTCCACTTGGTACTCGTACGAATCATGCAGCGTCGTTAATTCGTCGAATGCAAATGTAATGTCTGCACCGATCTGGTGTTGAATTTGCATGGACACTTCCGGCGTGAAGCGATGTTTGCTGCCATCAAGATGCGACTTGAATGTCACACCTTCGTTATCGATCCATGCAAGCCGCTCTTTTTTTGTTAGCGGCTTCTCGCTGACACTCCCGTCCATATCAATGACTTTCTTAAATCCAACACCAAGCGACATTACCTGAAACCCGCCACTATCAGTAAAAGTTGGTTTATTCCAGTTCATAAAGGCGTTCAGTCCGCCAGCTTGATCTAAAATGTCCGAACCTGGACGCAGGTAAAGGTGGTACGCATTCGCCAAGACGGCTTGCGCACCGACACCTTCGAGCTGTTCGGGTGTCAACGACTTTAGCGTTGCTTTTGTGCCAACCGGAATAAATGCGGGCGTCTCGATCGTACCGTGTGGCGTCGTAATAGTACCCGTACGTGCCAAAGCACCGTCTAGTCGGGTGTGAATTTCAAATGTCAGTGCATCACTCATCCTACTAGCGTACCATATTTGCCTCTGTTACGGCCACTGGTGCTATACTAAAACAAATAAATTCATCAGGGGGAAAATGAATGAATCAACCAATTACTATAGCCGTACTCGCCGGAACAACCCGCGAACAACGCCAGTCGATCAAAGCCGCGCACTATATTGCAGATTTCGGAAGCAAACTACCTGACGTCGAAATTATCTTTGTCGACCCAACGGATTTTTCATTCGAAGGCGACGGCAACGACCCCGAAGGAAAGGATCCCCGCTATACGGCAATTGTCGAACGAGCAGACGCATTCTTTATTGTCACACCTGAATATAATCACAGCTTTCCGGGCAGCCTAAAGCGCATGCTCGACAGTGAACTGGCACACTATAACCATAAACCTGTCGCGATTGCTGGTGTCAGCAATGGCAATTGGGGCGGCGTAAGAGCGGTGGAGCAGCTGTGCGGCGCGATTCGCGAATTAGGTCTTGTTGTTATGAGCTGGGATGTCTATTTCCCGTACGTTCAGAACATTTTCAACGACGACAACTCTATAAATGAAGAATACAATGACCGCTACGAAGGCCAACTATCAAAGCTGTACGCTGAACTAATTTGGTTCGCTGAAATACTAAAGGAAAAACGCACAAAATAGCACTTGTTCGCATTATAGTTATGCTATATAAATAAAGCATGACACGGGAATTGCCATACGTAGGACCTAAGGCTTAAAAATATGGAAGGGCTGCATGACGATGCGCATATCCCCAGCCTCCTTGAACGACTACCCCCAATCCGGCACGCACCAATACTTGAAAAACTAGGCTCACTAGGTCTTAGAAAATTTAAAGAAGAGTATGCAATCCCAACACCTACTCTTGAAAACGGCATTGTCGACCATCAAAGATTGATCGAAGACGTTAGTGCGCTCGTTTCCGATGACTATCGATGGCGAGCGCCGTTCTTTGATGAGCATCACTTACACTGGCAAGGATATTTATATCATCCCGATCAACATGATGACAGTACAATACCGAAGCAGTTTCGCGACCTGAATATTCATAAACTATGGATACCGCGTGAATTCCATGACTTTATTCATGCAGTAACTAGGCCACCCGATGTCCCACATATGGACGTCATGATTGAATCTGTCGACCAATATCGACACAAAGAATACATGTACACGATATCCAGTGAAGTCTTGACCCTACGTGAGCGTGACGAGCGCGCGATTCCGTTGCCTAGAAAAAATGATGATGAAATTCTACGTGTTCGCGACCCGATCAGTAAACGTATCGTTGCAGACGGGCTATACGAAGAACGCCGCAAGGCCTTTATCGACGTTATTGAAGAATACTTCTATAACGGATTGCCACCTGACCTTACGCATCTTTCCAGCCTACAACTCGAGCAGCAAACTGATTTCGAGGAGGTTATTCCGCAAATACGACGCGAACTCAAAGAGTCGATCGCCCTGGCCAACAATCGTCGACGTCGAGGCCGAGCAGTGCGGCTGTTACTAGAATTGCCACAAAAAACACAGCCAGATAGAAGCGAGATCCAAGCCGCGTAGTATACTAGATATATGGCAACATTTTCTTTTGATATAGTTTCAGATTACGACAAAGCAGAGATGAACAATGTCTTTGCAGGCACTGAGCGCGAAATAGGTACGCGGTACGACTTTAAGGGTACACCCGCTGGCATTGAATGGCTCGATGATAAAAAAGGATTTAAGATTACCGGCGCTGGGCAGTGGCAATGCGACGCGGTGTTAGATATAGTCCGTAAAAAACTCGCCACACGCGAACAAAGCTCTAAAGTACTTAATTTAGATAAAACTCCAGTCGAATCAAACCTCAAAACTACCTGGGATATTCCGTTCAAGCAAGGTCTTTCACAAGACGACGCCAAAAAAATTACAAAACAGCTGCGCGAAGAAGCGCCAAAAGTAAAAACACAGATACAAGGTGACATGGTGCGCGTTACCAGTGGCAGCAAAAACGATCTACAGGACGTTATTGCGCTACTAAAATCGACCGATTACGAGTTTCCACTTCAATTCATCAACTACCGCTAACCCGAAAAGGAATTCCGCAACATGCCCGCAAACACACCACTCGTTACGATCGAAAACTTCCATATGGAATTCGGTGGCACGACCGTCATCGACGATTTATCATTCACCATCAACCGCGGCGAAACATTTGGTCTATTAGGGTCGAATGGCTCCGGCAAGACAACAACCATACGCGCGCTGCTTGGCATTTATCAGCCAACCGCAGGCAAACTACTGATTGACGACAAGGAATACACGGTTGATAGCGGTGTTAAGTTAGGCTACCTCCCTGAAGAACGCGGCCTATATAAAAAAGAGACAGTCATGACCGTGATGAACTATTTTGGTCGCCTGAAAGGTATGTCAAAGCATGACGCTGAGGCATGGTCACTGCAATACCTAGAACGGGTTGGATTGTCAGACAAGGCAAAGACGCGTCTTGATAAATTGTCTGGTGGACAGCAACAAAAGATTCAACTTGGCGTCACTATCATGAACGACCCGGAGCTTTTAATCTTGGACGAACCAACAAAAGGCTTCGATCCAATAAACCGACGGCTACTAATGAATATTATCGAAGAACACCAGCAAGCAGGGGCGACAGTTATCTTTGTCACACACCAAATGGAAGAAGTAGAGCGACTATGTGATCGAATTATTCTTTTAAAGGATGGTGGTGCAAGCGCCTACGGGACAGTTGCAGAAGTGAAAAAGAATTTTAACGGTGCATCACTGGACGACATCTTCGTCACAATCTACGGCGACAAATCAACCACCGAGGACAAGGAGTAATCATGCATAACCTACGAACAGTATTCACCTTTGAAGTTGTGCGAACACTTCAGAAAAAATCATTTTGGATTACCGCACTTTCATTTCCGATTGTCATAGCATTAGTTGTTGCGATTATTTTCTTTTCTAATCAAGCAACAGAACAAGCCGCGTCAGAAGCGCAAAATCAAAAGTTTTCACTTGCAATCACCGACTCAGGTAATGTCATCAGTCCACAAATTATTAGTCAGTTAAACGCACAGCGCATTACCGACAAGCAAGTTGGTATCGATAAGGTTAAGTCCGGCGAAGTAGACGCATATTTCTACTACCCTAAAGCGATCGATACAGACAAGGTAGAGGTTTACGCAAAAGACGTTGGCCTGTTTGATAATAGCCGCTATCAAGGTACGGCAAAGGCATTGCTAACACAATCGGCAGCGGCGACCGTCGACCCACAGACAATTGCTGTTCTGCAGGATAAAGTTGCATTCGCATCGACGACCTATAAAAATGGCATGGAATACGACGGCTTCAAGCAACTAATCGCACCAGGCCTGTTCCTCGTCCTGTTCTATATATTGATTGCCATGTTCGGCAATCAGATGTTGACTAGCACTACCGAAGAAAAAGAAAACCGTGTTATTGAAATGATCCTGACTACGATCAAAGCAAAGACCCTCATCATAGGCAAAATCCTATCTTTAATTGTCTTGGCACTTATCCAAGTCGTCGTCATTATAATTCCACTTATCGTCATCTACCTGCAATTCGGCAGCCAATTGCAGCTGCCGAATATTGATCTGACGAATATTCCGCTAGATCCAGCACGTATAGCAATTGGTGCAGCACTGTTTGCGACAAGCTTTATGCTTTTCACCGGTCTACTCGTTGCACTCGGGGCAGCCATGCCGACTGCAAAAGAGGCAAGCGGGTTCTTTGGCGTGATCATGATCTTTATTTTTGGTCCACTCTATGCGTTCAGCCTGTTTATCTCAGCACCGCAATCAGGTATCGTTACATTCCTTAGTTTCTTCCCGTTGACCGCACCGATCCCACTGATGCTCCGTAATGCCGTCGGCAACCTAAGCTTTAGCGAAGCGGCAATTGGCATCGCAATCTTATCCATCTCTGCAGTTATTGTTTTGGCGATCGCTATTCGCTTGTTCCGTTACGGAGCGTTGGAATATTCAAAGCGGCTGTCGTTAAGTTCGATTTTTGGCAGCAAAAAAAATACGTCGCAGAAGTA
Source organism: Candidatus Saccharimonadia bacterium (assembly GCA_023257145.1). Lineage (GTDB taxonomy): Bacteria > Patescibacteriota > Saccharimonadia > Saccharimonadales > Saccharimonadaceae > UBA6022. The sequence continues at coordinate 6,476 of JALRDA010000026.1, forward strand.
GCGACGTATTTTTCGTACTAGTGACTAGTTGTAATAAGCAACGACACCAAACAACACAAGAATAACTGCGGCGGCAGCAGCGATCGCCAGGCCCATTCGGTTAGGATAGTAATCTACCTTGTTAGTTGATTTTTTTGGTGCGGACGTTGAAGATTTTTTTACCATGTCAATAGTGTACGTCATCCCACTGCCAGTGGCAAGGCATAAGCGTGATCCGTGTTTTAAACATGCGTCGACACGTCTACGCCTTTGACAATACGAAGCGCAAACGTTATAGTAATAGTATGATTACAGCCGAAAAAACGATAGGTTGCGTAAAAGCAGCCACAGAAATACTTGGCGATAAATGGACTCCGCAGTTACTGCGCTACCTGGCAAACGAAAAATCTGTTCGCTTTTGTCATCTTCAGGATCTTGTCGGGGGAATAAACCCGCGTACACTATCCGCACGTCTTACTCATCTCGAGCAAGAAAGCATTATTGAAAAATCAGCCATTAGTTCGCCATCACGTTGCGAATACCACTTAACTGAAAAAGGCAAAGAACTACTGCCAATCATTCGCGACATGGAGCGCTGGAGCTCGCGATACTCGCAAGAAGGTTGCTAAGCAACCTCTAAGCTAACTTATATACCATATTCATATGAGAGTTTTAGTCATAGAGGATGAACACAAAATTGCTCGAGCACTCAAGAAAGCGCTTGAGCAAGAGACGTACGCGGTTGACGTCGCATATGACGGAGACGAGGGTTACGCAATGGCAACGACAGAGCCATATGATGTCGCTGTGATTGACCGAATGCTACCTGGACAGCACGACGGCATATCAATCATCAAAGCTATGCGCGACGCAAAAATTCACACACCAGTGCTACTCCTCACCGCACTCGGTAGTATCAGCGATCGTACAACAGGACTAGATAGTGGCGCCGATGACTATTTAGTAAAACCGTTTGCTCTTGAAGAGTTGCTTGCACGTGTCCGTGCACTTCTTCGACGACCCGCAGAACAGCACGCAACTATCCTCACCGCCGGTGATCTATCACTTAATACCGTCACCTTTGAAGTCAAGCGCGCTGGACAACAGATTCAGCTGACTGGCAAAGAGTTTGCTTTGCTTGAATTTTT
>JALRDA010000070.1 GCA_023257145.1 Candidatus Saccharimonadia bacterium
CAGGTGTTATTTTTACAGGAGTCGGCTGCCATTTCACTTCTCCGGTTTTGAACGATTGAACTGTAGTGCGTAGCACTGGTCCATCGATATCTTTTACGTAGACCAGCGACGAACGATTGTCCCCCTCGGTATATTTGATCCAACCTATCGGAGTGTCATCACCCTCGCTCACATTAGCAATATCTGGCATTAGGTTGTCGTTCATTGCGACGGTCGGCGCAATCCATACATCCGAAGGGTTTGGCTCTAAATATGTATTGTCTATTTGCAGCACACCCTTCGCTGCGAAATTATATATAAACTGCACGCTGCGCACATTTGACCCTGCAACAAACGCATGACTAGCGGTTTCCCATGCGGTATTTGGTTCGTATCGCCATATGATACGTTGCTCGTGTGAGCCGTCACTTTTATTGGATCTCATAATCAGATCAAATGGTACGGTGGTCTTATAAAATGACTTAAAAAAATATTTTTCGCCTGGCTCGACAATAGCTATCGGTGACGTTATTGAAGAATTTTCACGCACACTATTGTCTACTTTTTCAATGACCAATGAACTGGGACTGTTATACCCATCTACAGCTTTCGCTGCGACTGATGCGCCTAGCGATAGTTGCCACCCTATGGGCAGCTTACGCGAGTCCAGCTCATCGAGTCCTGAGTTGGGGAGTATATTGCTTTGGGGTTGTGAAACCCCAGATTGAGCAAGCGTCAGTTGTTGCCAACAAAAAATCAACATGGCAACGACTGGAACAACCAGTATGATTGGGTTTTTTATTAATCGTCCAACCTTAGTCATGTCGCCCCCGACTGTCGACTCCATTTACCGATGGAACAAATTCCACACGACCGCCAATCCTCACAGGAGATTTCCACACAGATTTTGCAGGATCCTGACGCACCAATCGTCTGATTTTTGTCAGACAATGTGCCATCGCAAGAATTTGAATGACATCCATGATATAAAATACAAAATAGATAATCGGCACATAAATACTTAGATATATGCGCTCGAAAAATGATATGTGCTCATCGTGCCATAGCGTCAAGAATACGTATAATGTGACCGTTAAATACGCTCCGATTACCAATGCCAAGCTTTTTTCTAATAGGGTCAGATAGAGCGCATATCCCCAAGTTAGCGGTAGTAAAAATAACGCCACTTCTGTTATAACTGCCATCGGTAGACGATATATCGTCAACATAGCCGAATAGCGTACATCATTTTTACCTATCAGCTCATTGTGTTTGAATAAATTCTGCAAGCTTCCATATTTCCAGCGATAGCGCTGTCGAAACAATGCCCTAATATCTTCGACAGGTTCGGTCATCGCCATGACATCCGCTCCGTACACGATACGATTTTGCTTGTTGCCCATCGCAACAATTTTCATACTTAAGCTAATATCCTCAGTGGTAGTGTCAGTATCATAAAAACCAACCGCTCGTATGACATCCATGCGATAGGTTGACGCAACACCCCCGACAACAAACTCACTGTTCGTAATGGAATACGCTTTTTTTGATCGATACCCAATCATATGCTCGAACTTCTGTAAAACACTCAGCGTAGTATGTTCATTTATAATCTGGACGTTCGCCGCAACACCCACCACTAATGGATCAGTAAAATAACTGACCGCACGCTCGATTGCGCGCGGCGATAATACCGAATCCGCATCCAACATCATTACCAACTCGCTGCGAACATATCTACGCAAGGCCGAGTTGAGCGCAGCACCTTTTCCAACATTTACGTTTTTATTAATATACTGCAAATCGTAATCAGGGTGCAGTTTTTTATATAGTTTCAGGATTTGCTTGGTCCCATCAGTCGATGCGTCGTTGATAACCATTGCATCGAATGACTTATACGAGCTTTTAAATACCGAATCCAAACAACGCACAATTACTGTCTCTTCATTGTGTGCCGGAATCAAAACAGTCACATGTGGTAATTTTACAGCTGTATCTAACGATCGAGCTAGTTTACCTAGTCGGCGTTTCTGCCAGATATCATACACACTCGCCCCAACCATATAAAACCCTAAATGCAAAATATAGCCTATGCTTGTGATACTAAACAGTAAAAACCATAGCGTACTAAGATCCATTATTGCGATTTACTTTCTTGACTGTCGGGAGTGGATGACTACGAACAAACCCTACCAAACCAATAATTAAAATTGCACATTTACGCACGATTAATGCAACGCCAACCAGTATCCACATCGCAACGCTCACGAAAGTCAAAACAGTAAGTAGCCCTACAATCCGAGAGTGTTCAAAGCCAGTAAACTCATAGGGATTTGCAACTGCAAAAAGCTCACGTATATACATTCATCCTCCTCTGTGTATATAATCTCTGTGCATATACAACGACCTCATTAATAATAAGTAGACCTAACCATTTAGATCGCTCGTGATTATTTGGCTGCTTCTAGATACGCAGTTACAAACATACGAGTAGCGGCTGATTGGCAATAGTGTCCGGCAGTAGCACATGCTACGTACTCATCAATTACCGACGATTATCTCGCTGAATATTACGCAGCGGACTATGATGACGATAAGGAAAAAAGGAATGTTGCGTAAGATTTTTCGATAAGATGACATCTGGCGGTTGATTGTATTCGCCTTAATTCACCTTTGAACTCGCTTAACCTTAACCTACCTTCGACTATAGACTCCTACAGACAAAAACCTCAGTGATAAATATCATTGTTTTGTTGTGATTTTGCTCACACATTAAATAGGTGTATCATACTATTGTATAGATTGATTTAATATATAAATGTAAGTAATCGCATATAATCATGAAACCAACGACGACGGCAGCCATTAGTACATTTTTCGAATCGTACCCCTTAAAGAATTATAAAAAGGGTCATATTTTTATTCTCCCCGGTGAACTTACCGAACATGCATATTTTCTGCTAGACGGTAAGGTCAAAGTCTATGACGTATCCTATCGCGGCGATGAAATAATAATCACTAATCGCATCGCACCGTCACTATTCCCAATCTCATTTGTCGTCAACACCGAACCTACTCGCTATATATATGAGGCCGGTAGCGACGTATCGATACGTCAGGCGCCCACTGCCGACGTCCGACAGTTTCTTGATTCCAACCCAAAGATCGTTCTAGACTTACTGTCAAATATTTACACCACCCTCGATACTGTTCTCGAACGAATGGTGCATTATATCGCCAGCAACGCTAAAAGCCGACTGACCTATGCGTTGATATCAGAGTGCAAAGAAAGTGGCGTAAAGTCAGAAACCGGAGCATACCGAATTGACGTTAATGAAAAAGAAATTGGCTCACGTGCGGGCCTATCGCGCGAAACAGTCAGTCGAGAGGCTCGTGCGTTAAAGCGCATGAAATTACTGGAAGTACATCATAATTTTATGATCATTCCAAACCTATCAGAACTCGAAGCATACCTCAGCGCTCGCACTTGATTGAACGGCGACAAGATGCGCCTACGGTGCTGTGACCGGATATAGCCTAGCGGCTTCCGGCGCCCGAATGTCACTATTATCATTCGGGTACGTGATAGCAATCGTTACAATTTCTTTGGTGGAGTTGCCCGTTTCATTCATTTGTTGCTGCTCGTACTTTATTTTTACAATTCGATTTGTTTCATTATCCACCCAAACTTCCCTCTGCAAAATTTCACCAGCCGCAAAGACCTGAGGGCTGTTCATTCCGTCCTGCTCTAGCGCTGTATATATTCGCTTGTGCAATTCATTAATTTTGTCTGCGCTGGATTCAATCTTGTAACGCGTCGCATTCTTGCCGTCGACTTTTACCTGTGCACTCGAACGGATTGTGTAGATCTGATTATCTTTCACGTACTGTAGCATCTGGCGCTTTACATTATCGTTAAAGTTACCGATTGGAAATTCGCCTAGCGAGGTATTCACCTCTAGACGCGTAGACAAAGGATCGACATAGTTACTACCGGGGTCGTCATTTTTCAGACGGTACCATTGATTCTCTGCGGGCCTATCTTTTTCGCTGCCGCTATACGTTACAGCTGGTTTCGTTAGCTTGGCATAATATTCCTCACGGTTATCGATGATTAATTCGCCAGCTCCACTATACTCACTCGCTTCGACGCCGGATTTAAAATTATATTTAATATAACTTTTCGGTGTCTTGGAATCAGAAAAATCACTAGCTGCATCGATATTGATAACGAACCTATCTGGCGTCTCAATTGTCTGTGTGCGTATTTGGCGTATATTACTTGTACTAAGGCGATTTTCTACCGCATTGTAAAACCTGTCTTCATCGCTTGTGCCGCCAGTTTGCGGTGACAATTTTGACTCCATCGTATTATCTCGCAGTAGCATAAATAGACCCAAGACTATAGCACCCATGACTAATAAAGCCACGATGACACCGAAAATTTTGCGGAGACGACCTTGCTCAATGCGACTGTCAACATTTACGGGCTGCGTAGGGCTAGACGAGTTAAACTGAGAGAATGGTTTTGGTGCACTATTAGACAAAGCCTCGCCATATACAGCCGACTTCGATTGAACGGGCATTGTGAATCGCTCTGGCGATAACAGAGACGCAGCAGGGTTAACATAACTAGGCGTACGCGGGGCATACGGGTTGGATTGAGGTGAACGAAACGGACTAACCGGCACGGGCCGGGTAGTAGAATTAGCTTGCGTGTCAACTTTTTTATCACTAGGTTCCGTAGAACTATCCGCGCTTGAATCAGACACAGCATGCTGTATCATGGCAGGTGCGCGAGGAGCTGACGGCTCACGCGCAATATATGGACGAGTTTGCTCGCTTGTTAGCGTCTGACTGGAAGATTTTGTCAGTGGACGCAAATACCAAGGTGTCGTATTTGCATTCTGCGTTTTCGACTGAGGGTCGTTATACTGCGAAGGTGCCTTTAATTCAGTAGTCTGAATATCATCAGACTTAGGTGCCCCACCGCTCTGACTACCGTCAGGATGTAGTTGATACGTTTTATCTGGCTCCATTACTCATATTATTATATCCGATTTTGGTATTTTAGTCGATGTTATGAGATTTTGGTCATATTTTACT
>JALRDA010000107.1 GCA_023257145.1 Candidatus Saccharimonadia bacterium
ATGCCGCGATGGTGGAATCGGTAGACACGCTAGACTCAAAATCTGGTGAGCATTAGCTCGTGCCGGTTCAAGTCCGGCTCGCGGTACCATAATAAAGAACTGTCCAATTTGGACGGTTTTTTATTTGTATGGGTGTGCTAAAATTGTTAGTAATAATGTTCACGCTTATAGACCGATCTCGACGACATAATGTGGTAGCCTCGGGGTTTGCTTTGCCTACGATTTTGGTCGCGTCGATCGTCATGTTGATCGTGTTGCTGTCTGCAGTGACGGCAACTAGTAGTGTTCGTGTCGCGTTAGATGATCAATACTATAACAAATTAGCAATGGTCGCTGCTGAAGCCGGCCAAGCAAGGGCTGAATCGTGTCTACGTGCCAGCAACTATACAGCTTCATGGTCTGGATCAACGAAACTTCGTCCTGACACAACCTGTACAGGTACGACGATTTCTGGCGGTGATCGCTACATTACGCAGTCTGGTAATATTCGGACGACGTTTCTTGTCGATGCGCCAACAATTGGTACGGCTAGTTATGCCAAAGTAAGTGTGACGGGTATAACCGAGTTAGTGCGAACTTCGGGTGGTACGGTGTATCAGACCTATTCGCAAACGTTAGTGCGGAGTAGTAATTATACGGTCGAACCAAAGATTGCTGGTGGGTCTGGCTGGAAAGGCAGCGGTCACTTGGCGACGGTATTGTCATCGAATAGAAAGCTGTTCGGATTTGGTGCAAATAGCCTGGGCCAGATTACGGGCGCGACATCCCCTGCATCGGGTCTTGAGCCTGTTGAGATGACATTGCCAAATGGAGTAAAGTCTGCGGTTGATATTGCAACGGCTGGCCAAGGTGGGTCATTCGTGTGTATTTTAGCCGATACTGCAGATGTATGGTGTCAGGGCGCGCCCGGTGCTGGTGAGGATGGTCTAATGCCTGCCGGAACTGGCTGGAAGAAGTTTGCTCTCCCTGGGACATTAACCGCTGTCAGTATGTCGGTCAGCGGGTATGGGCCAGATTCGATGTGTGTCTTGGCTTCAGATGGCCAGGGCTATTGTGCTGGCGAGAACTATTACGGCAGTTTGGGCGCTAACGATACGACATATTCTATTTACAAGATAGACGCACCACGAAAGTTTAGACTCGATATCAACGCAGCCGGTGCATCACTGCGCAAAATCGTTACCGAATCAAACATTACGTGTGGTATTACGACTACGAATGATATGTACTGCGCTGGACGCAACTGGTTTGGCGAGATCGGTGGCCCTGCGGCGAATGGTACAGGAAACGGTGCATACGCTTATCCTATTCGCTACCCAATGCCAGGTCCACGTAAGGTCGATGATGTTGTCATGACCTATCATATGCTGGACGGTCAGCCTGTCGTGCATGTGCTTGCGACCGATGGAACTATTTGGAGTAGTGGTAATTATAAATTTGGTGATCTAGGTAACGGGACGACTACAGGCAGTACAGGTACTAGTCAGACACCTAGCTTATTTACGCACGCCTCTGATAAGGCATTTGCAACAGGTAGCGAGATGTGGAACGCCAATGCAAATAAATGTATTGATAATAATGGCGGCGGCTCAGCAAACGGTAATATTATTCATCTATGGGATTGTGCAACACTGCCGAATCATCCAAATCAAACGTGGGTGTACGGAAAGAATAAGCAGATCACCAATCTTGGTACAGGTAAATGCTTAGATGTACCGGGTAATAGTTCTACGTCAGTTTACGTACAACTATATGACTGTAACGATTCAGATGCGCAAAAGTTTGATTTAATTGGTGCGGCAACTGTAAAGCACATCTCGAGCGGACTTTGTTTAGATGCTCTCAACTTCGGCACCGCAAATGGTACGCGAATTCAAACACAGACGTGTAGCGGTAATAGTGCGCAAAGCTTCACGCGGTGGACGACGTTTTCTGGCTGGCGAGGTATGATAACCGGCGTGAATCACTTCTGCGGTATACGCGATGATGGGTATTCGGGTATGTGGTGTGCAGGGCAAAATAATTATGGGCAATTATTAAATTATTGGACGTCAGCGAATAGTCACGGTGGCCTCTGTGTCAGTGCGCCTGCCGGTGGTAATAATATATTCAATGTCAATTTACCGAATGGTGAAAAGGTTGATTACTCTAAACTGTCTGGTGAATGGCAAAAGCAATACCTCTCAACTATGGTTATCAGCAAAACCGGCAAAGTGTACGGTGCGGGGCGTAACCAGTATGGAAAATTGGGTAATGGGACACTTGGTGATTCAGCGAACGATTACCGTGAATGTGTTTCAAAAGAGTTTATTCTCCCTCCCGGGGTAACCGCTAAAGATTTATCGACTCGTGATGAATTTACAACGTACGTATTAGGTAGTAACGGACGTATTTATGCTGCCGGGCAAAACAACCTAGGTCAGCTGGGTGATAACACAACAACTAACCGTTCGACGCCTGTCGAAGTACAAATCCCTCGTGAAGCGCTGATCTACTAATCCTTGGCGACGATACTGGCGGTTGCGGCCATCAGAACTGACGACGGATTCCATAGCCAGTAACTAGCTGCCTTGGCAGCGACGCTTCCCCGCCATATCGCCATTGGATTTTGCCATTCGGTCGTCGTGACTTCACCGTTTGCCGCGACGATCAAATAATCTTTATGGAGCACCATGATTGCACAAGGGTATGTAATGGTGAACTTGTGTAGTGCATCAACGACATGTGCTAACTGCATACTAAACGTTAAAATCTTTGGATAATAGACGCTTTGAAAGATTTTTTGCAACTGCGCAAAAGAGACGACAAGTAGCGTATTTGGACGTTCCACGATACTTGAGGAGCTATTTTTAATAAGATCAATAGCATCACGTGTGATTGTTAGGGGGCCGGCATAGTCTTTTAGGAAGTCTTCATATAAAATTGCCGTTTCGCTATTGCGTCCGGCATCGCCAATCATCAAAACGCCAGTTGCCCACGCGCTAAGCGCACCCATTTCTGTATTTGCGTCGCGCGCAAGGCTACCTGATGGATTGGTGGCGCCAAATAGCACGTCTGTCATGATGGGTGGGATTGTCTTGCGAAGAACGTCCGGCAGTAGGACGCGAACTTCACCAACGCCGCTGGCTGTTGCGACGCTGTAGGCTTCGCCGACTCCCGCAAACCCTAGTTTATTCCCGCCAATAACACCAAGGCGACCAGCTTGTGATCGCTGTTCTGGTTTGTTCCACTCGACGTCAGGGTAAAGTGGTTTACTGGTGGTTTGCCTGTGCCAATATGTAGTGTCCAAGTTTTGGCTCCTTCTCAAGTTCAAAGCTTGCGTTTTTTCGTTCGATAACTATTTTCCATTCATTTGCGAGCGCCTTTTCGAGCAGTTCATAGGTCGGATTGAATGCGACCGGGTGTGCTACCATCTGTAACATGCCGATGTCGCCGTTGCTATCCCCTACTGCATAGCTGTCTTCGATCGTTAGGTCGTGTTGTTCGATCAACCGAGTAAGGATCTTGTCTTTGCCAGTATGAGTTTTGATAACGTTACCGGTAAAGTATTCGTCGCCACGCTCCCACGTTTGGCCTACCCAAGCGTCGAATCCGTAACGTTTGGCAAATGGTTCAACCAACTCTTCTTGTGATCCGCTGATTGCAATTGTCATATAGCCTTCTTTTTGCAGTTTGCACAAAAGGTTTCGCGTGTAGACGTAGACGTTTTCTGCTTTCTTTTCAAGGACGCGCTTTGCGGCGGTGTCGTAATCGCTAATCCGCAGTTTTGGTAGGTAATCATTCAACCCGCCGACCATAATCTCTTCAAATTCTTCAAAGGCGTTCCCGTGGACGCGATGTCGCCATTCGCGGTGTTTTAGTGTTGTCTCTTCGCCAAGGTTTGCTGGTAGGGCATTCATTTTGTACAGCTCGTAGAACACTTCGCGATATAGTCCACTTCGGAACAAGGTGCCATCAATATCGAAAACGGCAAATTTTTGCTTTGTCATGTATTTTATTGTATCACTGTCAGTCAATATGCCTAGGCGGTGACGGTATTGCTAATATGGTGCTACTGATATACAACTATGGTATGGAATTTAAGGACATCGCTTCGGATAGTGATCATGAGCCTCAATTTGAAATTATTCTTGACAAAGAAACCGACCACTCTACCGTTCTGATAGCGATAGGTGCGCTCGCTATGGACACAATGACAAGTAAAAATACCTCCGTTAACCCCAACACGGCTGGTCGAATTATTTCTTATCTCATGCTGGGGAGTGAAGATCAGATGGATCAGATCCTTACCTACACCGAAGCACTAAGTTTTGCTCGCCTGATCCATCAAGGTGCGGTTAATCTGCCTGAAATCACGCAACAACGTGCCAGAGACATAGCGCAGTTGATCGAGCATGAAGTGACGGTGCGTAGTGTGTTAGGAGATATTGATCGTATGCAGCCAGAAGATTTTGTTTAATCGATTACGTGAGCGTAATGCTGACTGGACAGTGATCTGACCCCATGACGCTACTGTGGATTGCTGCATTGCTCACGCGGTCCTTGATGCTTTCTGAAACAAGGACATAGTCGATGCGCCAGCCAACATTTCGTGCGCGCGAATTAGCCCAGTGGGTCCACCAGGTGTAGTTGCCACCTTCTTGATTGAACATGCGAAACGTATCTAAGAATCCGGCACTGACAATATTATCAAAACCTTCCCTTTCCTCGTTCGTGAATCCATGCTTGCCGACATTTGGTTTTGGATTAGCAAGGTCGAGTTCCGTGTGGGCGACATTTAAGTCTCCACAAAAAATGACTGGCTTTTTTTCTTCGCGACGCTTCATGTATTTTAGGAATGCTGGATCCCATTGTTTGTGTCGTAGCGGTAGTCGCGACAGATCACCCTTGCTGTTCGGTGTATAGACGGTTGACAGGTAAAAATCTTCGAATTCTAACGTCGTTACACGTCCTTCGTCGGACGGGTCGCCGTATTCGTCACTATCTAGCTTGTATTCGTCGATTAGCCCCTCAGGCAGGCCGTATGATGCGTTGAGTGGAGCGATTTTCGTCCAGATAGCCGTTCCGGAGTAGCCGGCACGCTTTGCAGAATTCCAATACTTTTCATATTCGGGATATTCGACGTCCAGTTGTGCTTCGTGAGCCTTAATTTCCTGAAAACAAATGATGTCAGGTTGCTCTTTGTTGATAAATTCGGCTAGTGCGCCCTTTTTCTCGACAGCACGAATACCGTTAACGTTCCAAGAATAGATTTTCATATTTCTAGTATACCATGCACCTCTGTTGACGGATCAATATTATGATAGTATTGTATATATAGCCATGGTGTTTAGAGGAAGAGATCTCTACTATGAGAGAACCTGTCGGTTTGTACGTTAGCGGTCTCGACAATGGACTGCGCGAGCTAAGAAAATCTATCAAAAAGAGTAAGATTGGCGATCAAAGCATTCAACGTGTATTGATCACTGATAAACCTCATAGTTTTACGCTATACTCACGTCACCACATCGTGCCGCCGTTGGTCCAGGCAAATGTCGTAGCGTATCGAATAGACTTACCCGTTGAAACGCAAATCTGCTTTCTAGTCCGTACAAAAGACGGACTTGTCGACATCGATCACATACTAGTGTTTGTTCGGCAGCGCGGATTACGGATAGACTTTCGTACAATGCGAGTAAGGCGTTACCCGATCATCAGTTCGACAGGGCAGATGAACTTCAATAATTCATTTCGTCGAACACACAAAGGAGAACTTCCGAAACAGTCATGAGCATTTCCCGGTAGACATAGCGCTACCGGGTTTCTCATAGGTCACTAGTACTGCTTCAATGCTCGCTGAGTGTCTCGCTCTTGGTCGCGGCGCTTTAGTGTTTCGCGCTTGTCGTAGTTTTTCTTTCCCTTACCTAGCGCAATTACAACCTTGATGTACTTACCTGTTGTTAGTAGTCGTGTCGGGACGATTGTCAGCCCGCTCTTTTTCTTGTCGGCAAGTGTGTCGATTTGTTTGCGGCTTGCTAGTAGCTTGCGAGGTTCAGTGTCTATGCTTCGTGCATTGACGTCACCTTTTTGATTGAGTTTCAGGCTAAAGCTCGCGTTGTTCAGCCAAAGCTCATCGTTGCGTATCGTGACGAACGATCCTTTTAGTTGAATATGTCCGTCGCGAGCGGCGCGAACCTCGGGACCTGTTAAAACAAGTCCGGCAACGATTTCGTCACCAAGTTCATAGTCAAACCGCGCTCGTCGGTTGACAATCGCTTTTTGCGGAGATGATGGTTTCTTTTTTTGTCCCATAACTACCCCTATTGTACTCTAGTGACCGCGAACCAAAAAGTATTGGCAAATGAAAAGGCACCCCGAATACTGACGATTGCCAGTATTCGGGGTGCATGGTTCTCTCTTAGGAAGACTGATCTTGCAGACTCAGTAGCATTCTTTTAAGTTCGGCTTCTGATCCTGCGAGATCTTCGATATCGACGCCCCATTCTAGTGGCTGGGTGATTTGCAGCTGGCGCTCCTGAAGGAGCGTATTGCTACTTGTCTCGTAGATTGACAGTTTCCAGGCGTGGGGCATTCGATCGTGAGACGGAAGGCAGCGCTTTAAACTGTACTTGTCAATATCGACGATGTCGTAGGTCGTCCATTTGGGCTCGGGTGGCGTGGTGTATGGGATGACAACCATGCCGTTAAGGTCGAGCTTTTCCCTTTTATACAGAACGGCCATCGCTGTATGGATGATGGGCCATTCGATATCAAGGATCTGCTGAACGGTCTGCAGGTAGAAATATCCACCCCAGAACCCTGCTCCGGTGCCGGCCTCGATCATTACATGATGTTGTGCGAACGTCGCCAAGACTTCGATAGCCCTTACGACGTATAGCACGGTCTCTTTGCTGTCTCCATCCTCGGGCTTATCAGCCACCCTTTCGAGGTGATTTTGTAGTTCTTGTCGGCGCATTTCCATGACGACCGGTCTTGTCTCGCATGCGTTGGCATCGCGGCCGTGGACGGTGTAAATACGTCCGCAGCCATCGATATTCCAGCCAATACCTTCGATAAAGTCGCAGTCGCACATGACGCGATACTCTTGAAGTGGCTGATTGTGCGCCGCATCACTGTTAAGAAAGTAGGTCACTTCGACCCAGGCTACCTCATGCCCGTTCACAACGAATGAACGAATGACTCGGTACGAATGATTAGACTGCGTCGCTTTAACATATGCTGGGACAAGCTGCATTATCATTTTGCATCACTCCTAAATAGAGAGAACGATAGTTCGATTGAAAAACTATATAGTATCTTTATATAATTAAATTAATAAAATGTAAAGGATCACCAAGTGTGTATCGGTATATTTATCTGGCTCTGTGCTAGACTAATAACAGTTTATGGATAAAAAATTAATAGTGAATATGGTGTCCGAAAGTGACATTACAGTCCAGGGTCATGGCGTTCATACGGCGTATGATGAAATGGCCTCTGCACTGGAAAAAAGAACTGACGTCGAAATCATTCGCGGTAAGTTTGGCGAAGAGGTTGAATGTGACGTGATTCATATGCATACATTTGGAACGTATGCATGGCGTAAAATGGCCCAAAATGGTCCAAAGAAAGTCGTCTCGGCACATGTTGTTCCTGCGTCGCTAGTAGGATCAATCATTTTGGCAAAATACTGGCTGTTTGCGGCGCGTCGTTTTTTACGCTGGTTTTATAATCGCGCGGACAAGGTATTGGCCGTTTCAAATATGGTGGCCGAAACGCTCCACAAAGAGTTGTATGTGCCGCTTGATAAGATTGAAGTGTTTTATAACACCATTGATATGAGCAGGTTTGTGTCGACCGCCGAACAAAAAGCGGCTGCACGAAAAAAAATAGGTATTAAGTCGAATGACTTTGTCGTGCTTGGTAACGGTCAGGTTCAGCCTCGCAAGCGTTTCGATATATTCGTTGAGCTAGCCAAGCAAATGCCAGACGTGAAATTTATTTGGGTTGGCGGAAT
>JALRDA010000004.1 GCA_023257145.1 Candidatus Saccharimonadia bacterium
TCGACGGCCCAGTGCGCGCATGGGCGGCAACGATCCAAAACCCTAAGCTGACGATATTAATGCAAATCATCACTGAGATATCCGCACCTGTCAGCGTTAGCATTATCGCTATCGTCGGCGCAATCATCTGGAAGCTACGCAAAAAGGAAATATGGCGACCGGCATTAGTTGTTGGCGGCGTTGCTACTGCGATGATATTATCGGCAGTCATCAAAACACTCACGCAGCGCGAACGGCCCTCAATTACCGACTTAGTTGATGCAACAGGTGCAATATCGTATTCATTTCCATCAGGTCATACACTAGGTGCCGCTACACTACTGCTAATTGTTGGCTATTTCATCTTTATGACCGCACCAACAGCAAAGCGATTCTTCGTTATTAGTGCCGCCATACTAATCGATATCGTTTTGGTCGCTATGAGCCGTATTTATCTCAACTATCACTGGCTCACTGACGTCACTGCATCAGTCGGACTGGCATTTATCGTACTCGCGATCGTCGTCGCAATCGATACCTACTTCAAACCAGTCACAAAAACCAAACAATCTATTTCTTAAGTAGAGGTTTCAAATACTTACCAGTGAATGATTTCGTAACTTTTACGATATCTTCTGGCGTACCCTCTGCAACGACAGTACCGCCACCCAAGCCGCCTTCGGGTCCCATATCGATAATATGATCGGCAGATTTAATAACGTCAAGATTATGCTCGATAATCACCATGCTATTACCACCCTCAACAAGTTTTTGCAGAATGCCCAATAGGCGTTTTACGTCCGCACTATGTAGTCCGGTCGTTGGCTCGTCTAAGATATAGAGTGTCTTGCCAGTTGCTCGCCTCGAAAGTTCTGTTGCTAGTTTGATACGCTGCGCTTCACCACCACTAAACGTGGTCGCCGGCTGCCCGAGTCGGATATAACCCAAGCCGACTTCGACGAGCGTTACTAGTTTTCGCGCAATTGATGGAATATTTTCAAAGAATTCCGCGGCTTGTTCGACGGTCATCTCTAGAACGTCGCTAATCGTCTTCTCTTTGAATTTAATCTCTAACGCTTCACGGTTGTAGCGTTTACCTTTACAGACATCACAGACGACATACACATCAGGCAAAAAGTGCATTTCGATCTTAATGACACCGTCACCCTGACAGTTTTCACAGCGACCACCTTTGACATTAAAACTGAATCGCCCCGCCTTGTAGCCGCGTATATTTGCTTCAGGCGTCCCTGCAAAAAGCTCACGAATTGGCGTAAATACACCGGTATAGGTCGCGGGGTTCGATCGCGGGGTTCGGCCAATCGCCGACTGATCAATCACAATCGCCTTATCTAAATGATTGATTCCCTCGATATTTTCGTGCGCACCTGGCACAACGTGTGAACGATGCAAGCGCGCCGATAGTTCTTTTGCGAGAATATCATTTACCAATGTCGATTTACCACTTCCACTCACGCCGCTCACGACCGTCAGTACACCAAGTGGAAATGCAACATCGATATTTTTGAGATTATTTTCACGCGCGCCTCGAATGACTAACTGGCGATCTTTTGTAATCGAACGTCGATTTTTAGGAACATCAATCTGCTCCTTGCCCGAAAGATACCTGCCAGTAATACTCTTCGAATTTTTTGCAACCTGCGCTGGTGTGCCAGCAGCAACAACTTCTCCGCCCGCAATACCAGCACCAGGGCCGATATCAAGCAAGTAGTCCGCTTCTCGAATCGTATCTTCGTCATGCTCAACAACAAGAACTGTATTCCCAAGATCTCGAAGATGTTTTAATGTCATGATCAAGCGATCATTATCACGCTGATGCAAGCCGATTGACGGCTCGTCAAGCACATACAGCACACCCTGCAGCCCAGATCCGATTTGCGTCGCGAGTCGAATACGCTGCGCCTCACCACCTGAAAGTGTATTTGCTGCACGAGCTAGTTCCAGATAATTCAAACCGACGTTGCTCATAAAGCCAAGTCGAGAATTGATTTCCTTCATAATTTGGCGGGCGATAAATAATTCTTGATCGGAAAGCTGTAATGTATTTGTAAACAAATCTAAGGCATCATCAACTCCAAGATTACAAATATCCATAATACTCAGCCCATGCACCGTGATCGCCAAAACAACCGGTTTTAGACGCGCGCCATGGCAAGCATGACAGCGGCGTTCGCGCATGAACCGTTCGATATCCTTACGCATAAATTCGCTATCTGTTTCTTTATGGCGACGCTCGAGGTTCGGGATAACACCCTCGTACGTCGATTCATAACTGCGACCAGCTCCGATGCGAACCTTATACGTTTGTGAACCGGTGCCGTAAAGAACTTTTTCTAGATCTTCAGGCTTCAATTCACTAACAGGTTTGTTGACGCTAAAGTTATGTTTATCAGCGACAACCGTCAGACGCTTCATATACCAAGCATCGCTATTGACGCGGTTGTATGGACGAATTGCCCCCTCTGCGATTGAAAGATTGGGATTAAACACCAACTCTGGATCTACTTCTAAACGACTACCCAGTCCAGTACAAACCGGACATGCACCCTGTGGCGCGTTAAAGCTAAAGATACGTGGCTCTAATTCAGGAATTTCTTCGTTTGGATGATCGACACAGGCGTAACGCTGGCTGAATGTTGTGACTGCATCCGTATCAGCATTTAGTAGCTCTACGACACCTTCGGCAAGTTCTAGCGCCTGCTCGACAGACTGCGTCACGCGGCCAGACATTTCGTCACTCATGACAATACGGTCTACGACTATTTCAATATTGTGCTTGTACGATTTCGCAAGGTCAGGAAATTCATCGAGCGAATACACGACACCGTCAACACGGGCACGTGCGAACCCAAGGCGGCGATACTGTTCAGGCACGTGTGCGAACTCGCCTTTTTTGTCTTTGACAATCGGCGCCAAAATCATTAGTTTGGTACCATTTTCAATTTTCATCACCTCATCAATGATCGCCTGCGGCGTTCTGCGCGCTACCTCTTTGCCACATACTGGGCAATGTGGAACACCGATACGCGCAAATAATAGACGTAAATAGTCATAAATTTCAGTAACAGTCGCAACGGTACTGCGTGGATTACGGCTGGTCGATTTTTGATCGATCGAAATCGCTGGCGAAAGCCCATCAATAGAGTCAACGTCAGGTTTATCCATAATACCCAGGAATTGGCGTGCGTAGCTAGACAAGCTTTCGACGTAGCGACGCTGCCCTTCAGCGTAAATAGTGTCAAAGGCAAGGCTAGATTTACCGCTACCCGACAGTCCGGTAATCACCACTAATTTATCACGTGGAATTTCGACGTCCACGTTTTTTAAGTTGTGTTCCCTCGCTCCGGTAACTCGAATAAACTCTGGCATACTTACTTATTATAGCACTTTTTTACTACATTTCTCTACCCGACCATATGAAGAACACTCCGACCTTGCCTATGATATAGGTTCGGTCGGAGTGTTTATGTCCACTTCTATCTAGGAAGATACGGGCTAAGATTGGGCGTTTGACAAGCAGGCACTATCTACAAGATAGTACGGCGCTTGCACATAGGGACCCATTTTATAAATCTGCTCAAGTAATGTCTTCAGATGCCGGTCGCGCTCGACTAGGTTTTCGAACGAACTTTCGGTTATCCGAATAACCCGCGCTGATTTACCTTGTGCCTCGGGCGTCTCCCATTTCAGGAGATCAAATGTGTACGCGGCATAAAAAACGACGAACCCTGATTCAACGCGAATCATCTTCAAGCCGCTAAAATTACCGGCGAATGACATCGTGGGAAATCGATGCTCGACATCAGTATGCGACACAACCGCGTCTACATACGAACACGGCCCAGTCGGTGGCAGCGGCTTACCCGGAGTAGTCCAGCTGACGGCGCCATGCGGCTGCAAAAGCTCTTGCAGCGATGGAACGTACTCGTTTTTGCTAGACGCTACATGTGATGAAGTGGCAGTAGCAGCCTCCTCGTACTCGTAGCCACAGCCTGCCAATGCAAACAATAAAGCTGCAGTAATCGCTACTGCGACACATTTAAACATTACAACTCCCTGAACTTGGTGTGAACATGCCAAACTACATTCTTTGAAAACCAGTTTCTGTAATTTCTGTGACATATTTTATCATGATTATAAAATATAGTCAATCCATCGTGCTTATCGTTGCATCTGTTAATGCCCGTTGCTACTATTATGAAAGAAATTAAAAAGGGAGGCTAAAATGCACACTAAACAGCTTATTTTTCGGCTTTCGCTATCGGCCGCATTAATGATTATATTAATTCAATTTGGCGTCGTGAACGCTTTATTTATGTTCTTCGTCGCGGGGACACTCCCAGGTACGGATTACGTCGTTCCGGCACACGTCATGATGCTCGCCTACTGCGCAGTCATATGCGTCGTGGTGTTTTATTCATTCGCAAAAGATATGCTACGTACGATCGTCGACCGTCACCTACCCCACCACAATCACGCGACCAGTCCTGCAAAACGCCGCGTTAAACTAATCTAGCTTTCACTTTCCTGTCCGGATAAATCCGAAGGGATAATACCCTCCGCCCATAGCTGCAATTCCCGTAGGACAAATTGCTTGCTTTCGCTTAGTTCAGTCGCAGCTACCTTATGAAGTGATTGCATGAACGCAGGCAAACGATCATTAATGTGCTTCGCGCGCCAAGCCTCCCACGTGACTGACTCGTCCTGACTTAAAGCCTGCGGATAATTACGCGCTTTGTAATGCAGCAATAGCTGCGGCAAACGCTCATCAGTAAACTCTGGATTAAAATCTGCTAGTTCGCGCACGCTAGCATTGCGAACCGTTTCAATACGTAGACGATCGCGATCTTGTACAAATCCGTCGTAGAGCTGCGCCTCTGGATCAGGCGACTTTTTAAAATCCGTCTTTTGTTCGAACACGCTACGAATATTTTCGGCAAAGTGCGGTGCCCCCATCAGAATTGCTCGGTGTTTTTGCACCGTATCCACATCTAGCTGCACTTTTTTCCAGCCATCAGCCTGTTCCAATACACCCATTGGCGCAACCGCTGGGACTTTATTGTACTGTAGTTCCTTTACGGGTATTTTCATAAAGCCATCTTCTTGGCGCTCTTGCCATGAAGCATACATTTTGTTTTTCAAATCACCCGCTGACATATTCAAAAATGGCGTTGGATCATAGCGCAGATCGTAGGCGACGATATTCCCATTTTTTCCCGATGTTAATGGAAAAGCCACCGTTGCTTTGTTGAATTCAGAATCATACCGGCCACTCACATAGACAAACGGCTGCTTATCGTCAAGGTTGATCAATTTCTTTAGTTCGTTTTTATCACGCATCTTTAAAAGATACTCGTACAATTGCGGCTGGCGGTCTTTGATAAGCCGCGTGACCGCAATTAACGCCTCGACGTCACTCAGCGCGTCATGCGCCTTAAGGTGATCGATTCCATTCAGTTTGGTAATGAGTTCGAGCTTATTTACCGCTTTACCGTCAATAAACGGCCATTCGATGCCTTCAGGGCGCAGCGCGCGTGTCATGCGCGTGACGTCCAATAGATCCCAACGCGAGCGGCCATCTTTCCAACTCCATTCATACGGATCATAAAAATTACGCCACAAAAGGTGCCGAATAAATTCATCGTCAAATCGAATACTGTTAAAGCCGACTGTTATCGTATCAGGCGTAAAGACCTCATCCATCAGTAATTTCGCAAACTCGGCTTCTGTGTAGCCGTCGGATTGCGTCTGCTGTGGGGTAATGCCTGTCACCATCGATGCCTCGGGGCTTGGCAGTGTGTCATCGTTTAATTTTACGAGCACATTATACGATTCACCAACCTGGTTAAGATTCATGTCGGTTCGAATACCCGCAAACTGCATAATACGATCATCTCGTGGACTTAGCCCACTTGTTTCAAGATCATAAAAAAAGAATGTCTTTGTCATTACTTGATTATAGCAGTTATTAAAACCCAATTAAAAAACGCGCATATAGCGCGTGTTGTTTTAAACAAGTTGGATAATTATGTCCGGGAGGGTAGCGCCGCAATACTGCAGTGCGCTACCCTCCACGGTAGTGTCAGTTGTTACGCTTCACGTAACCTTGAGGGCGCAGGTGCGCAAGGACCTTATAGAAATAGCAAGCGACAACCAATCTTGTCTGCGATATTACTATCCTGATGATCTCATCCTCTAATGACCGACAGAGCTCGCTCCTAAGAGACGACAATGCGACTGGATGCACTCGTAAGAGTGCTATCTACATCGTTTCAATGTTCCACCTTTCAAGGTTTCGATTTTTTCATTTTCGATGCTCAGTCGAGCGGTCGAGCAGTAACACTAGGTAAAACCCGAAGGCCAATCCATATTTTCTCCTTAAACAGAATCAAGCACTAGGTAAAACCTGACCAAATTTCCATCTATTTCTTTCAGCTAGGATGAGTGACGATTTATTCTTCATTAAATTTGTTAGATATGTGAAATATCTAAACTAGTAGAACTCCGAAGGAAACCTCATAATCACCTACTTTCGAGAAAGCCGTATTGACGGCTCGAGAACCCGACTCGGGGGGGTGTGCGGGCACGGACCAGACGAGGTCCAGGCGACATCGATGCGATCGTCGGGATGTGTTACTGAGCGATTTGCTACAGCTTACCGGGCATTAAAATAATGCGCAGAAAGCTGTAGCAAAGTAATTATCCAACTTGTCAATGAACCGATCAGGAACGGGTGTTCGCTTGATGGTATTTCACATAATAGCACATAGGTGCATAATTGTCAACACTATTTTACAATTTTATTGTTCTAAGAGGGTAAATTCGCTACCGGCGATTTCGATAATACTATCGCCAACCGCGCCAGCTCGCGATAGTTCGTGCATAACACCAAGCTTTTTCAGGATGTCACGTAAACGATTAACACCCTCGTAGTTATCAAAGTTCGTACGCCGAGCAAACTTTTCAACCTTTTCGCCCGTCACGACAAAATGTCCAGTTTCTTCGTCTTTGTTAACAAGCCATGCGTCAGACACCTGCTTATCTGACAAACCAATAACGACAGTATCACTTTCGACTTCATCGATCTCTTTCTCGATGTTGCGAGCTGCAACAACTTTGACACGAAGCGCACGCAGCACTTCCTTTACGCCCTTGTGAGCGGTCGATGACACGGCAAATACTTCAGCACCCTTGCCAGCGACGGCCTGTACGGCTTCGACTTGCATCTGGATCATTTCGTCGTCCAAACCTTCGGACTTAGTGAGCGCCACAACCTCTGGTCGCGTCGTAAGTTCTGCACTATATTGTGACAGTTCATTACGAATTGTTGTATACGCAGTCGCGATGTCGTCAGTATATGCATCGATCATGTGCAGTAACACCGCCGTTCGTTCAACGTGACGAAGGAACGCATCACCTAAGCCTTTACCCTCACTTGCACCTTCGATCAACCCTGGGATATCGGCAATTAGCAGGCTTCCGTCGTCAATATCCGCAACGCCAAGGTTTGGCGATAATGTCGTAAATGCGTAATCAGCAATTTCTGGTCGGGCATTACTGACAACCGACAAGAAGGTTGATTTACCGGCATTTGGGAACCCTACTAGTCCAACGTCAGCGAGCAACTTCAGCTCGAGCTCTGCCTCGAACGTATCACCCACTTCGCCCAGTTCGGCAATACGAGGTGTCTGTCGAACAGACGACTTAAAGTGAGCGTTACCGAATCCACCGTCGCCGCCCTTGGCGATAACCACCTGCTGGCCGTCTTCTGTCAGATCAGCGATCACCTTGCCATCACGACGCACCAATGTACCCATTGGGACTTTTACAATAAGATCTTCACCTGATCGGCCTTGCTTTTTGCGATCGGCGCCGTTTTGACCAGGCTTTGCTTTTAATTCTGGTTTGAAGCGAAAATCAATCAGTGTATTCACATTTTCAGATGATTCGAAAATAACGTCACCACCGCGGCCGCCATTACCGCCGTCCGGGCCGCCTTTATCAACATAAATCTCACGACGAAAACTAACGTTGCCGTTGCCGCCTTTTCCTGCCTGGATGAATACTTTCGCTGTGTCTACAAACATATCTCATCTTAGTATAACAAATTCGCCCCTGTATTGACAGAGGCGA
>JALRDA010000017.1 GCA_023257145.1 Candidatus Saccharimonadia bacterium
GCTTTAATGCGCTGATCCATCTGGCTGAATCATTATGTGGTACAAACTGGAAAGGTTGCGCACTTGTAGGCATACCGCCCGAACCCGACGTCCCCCCCATGCCGCCAGCTGTAAAAGTATTGCCGTTTGGAGTATCAATACCCAAACTTCCATACCACTTACCAAAAACATTGATGAATAATACTCCAAACCAACCGGTTAGCCCCAATTGACTACCACTAATATTCGCTACATTTGCTGACGCAGTCGCATTGCCTGTTGCTGCATTTCCAGCAGTAGTATTGTTTGCCACGGTCGCATCACCCGATTGTGAAGTGAGTTTAATGTTGTTTACAATTTGACTATCATTATCGACGTTCAGGGTGAGATCTGGCGTGGTATTGTTCGTTGTCACGCCGTTACCTAGGGCCGCCGATGTCGCCCCTGCTGGAGCGTCGACTATCATTCCTACCCATTGTCCAAGTACATTCACGAATACCAGCATACTGTCCTTGGCGACAATTTGGTGTCCGGACAGATTCAACAGTACAAGATTTGTCTTTGCATCGCCTGTCGTTGCGCTACCAGCTGTAGTATTGCCCGTGACATTCGCGTTACCCGACATTGCACTCAAGTCGATGTTATTAATGATCTTTTGCGTATCTTCCGAAGATAAAGCTAGCGAACCCCCGGATGACGTGCTGCCATTATTGCTTGCGAGTAGTTGCGGCAAGAAGTCGGGTGCGATTAGTATATCACCGTCAAGGTTGCCGTAGATATTCACCGTCCCGACAAACGATTGATTGGCGGCGATAATCGAGTTAATGATATTCATCACATTTGCGACGGTATTTGCAGTGCCGGTCGTCGCATTACCAGCAGTCGTATTCTTTGTGACGTCAGCATTTCCTGATGTCACATTTAGATTCAAATTATTGGTAATTGCCGCACTATTGTTTGCGGTAATTGTTGCATCAGTTGGCGTATTAGCCGCTTGCAGCATTGCAGCCAGAAGCATTGGATATAACATTATGTCGCCATGTACGTCGCCGACCACATCCGTGACGAACGTAGCAAACTGCGCTCCACTACCGCTAACTGATGAATTAATGGTATTCATAAATGTTGCCATTGCAGTCGCATCGCCTGTCGAAGCACTGCCGGCGGTCGTATTGCTGTCGATTGCAGCATTTCCTGTTGTTGCAGTCGAATTAAGCGTATTGTTAATGACGGCGTCAGTGTTACTTGTAACCGCTGCCGCACTTGGTGAAGTCGATTCTTCAGTAGGTTGCACTATTGCCGGCTGCTCCTGAACAACAGGGGGTACTACAACCTCTTCGTACTTATTAGTGTCCGGATTAAACGCCCAGCCGCCACCATTCCACTTATTCGTCGCAGGATCATAGGTAAAATTGCTTTGTGAATCACCGGCAGGCGGTGCAGACTGCTCGGTAGGCTGCTCTTGGCTGGTGAGAGGGGCGGGTGTTACATCTACTGTTTCTGCCATTGCCACCATAGGCTGTCCGCCAGCCAAGATGACGACAGCTGCGTATATCAGGCTTAGTCTTATGTTACGTTTCACAGTTTGCATATCACCCCTCCTCTTTGATAAATAGTAATAAGATCATTGAGGGGAAGTGCATGGGCGTTGCCCTTCCCCAAAATTTACAATCGTAAAATGATATGTGCTACTTAGCTAGCGATTAGACTAGTTTGTAACTTCAAATCGTACGCTTGTTGAGTTGGTGTTTGTTGCATCACCTGTTACAGCGTCACCACCTGTTGTGTTGTATTTGACAGTGGCATCACCAGAAGATGCGTACTGGTTGTTGTCATTGCTAACGTACAAATTATTGTCGTTATTAACATCAATGTTCGTTCGGCTTTCGTAACGAATACTGTTGTCAGAGTGGTAGCCAGTGTTATCGATTGTCGCATCCTGATGTACAGGAGCGGCTGCACCGCCAGCGCCACCTACAGCATTAGCAACTGACGCAGAGTTATCGACTGATACGACTGCATCAAACGCATTGTCGTTCCATGCCGCACCTGTTTCAGCGTCGCCACCGGTTGTATTCTTTTCAACTTCAGCGTCGCCAGTCCATGCCTTTTGATCGTTGTCGTTATGAACCTTTAGGTTGTTGTCGTTATCGACATCGACACGATATGATGTATCGCTACGAATTGTGTTATCTGAGTATGGGCCAGTAGTATCAATTGCCCCACTAGTTGCTCCGGCAAAACCCGACAAGCCAACTACAAGACCAAGTGATAATACTCCAGCACCAATTTTTTCTTGAATCTTCATACTGTTTTCCTCCCTTATTAATATAATTATTTTTCACCTCGGGTGTTCACCCGACCTAAATAGACGAGACGTCTGCTCGGGTCACATGACCACAACTGACTTTGTTAGCGCATGTTACGTGTTATCGAATCTCCCTACTTCGAATGTCGACATCTGAACTAGATGAAGATCGTAAATTAATGTTGGTTGACGAACGCGAGCTCGTCGTTCCTGTCGTGTCTGAATCGATACTTACATCGACGGTAGTTTGGCCATTATCATTCTGAATAACTTTATGTGTGGTGCCCTCATCGGAAATAGGCAGGGATTGACCGTTTACATTGACGGTAGTCTGGGAAAAATCATTGCTAATATTTACATCGACTGAACTTGAATCACTAGAAGCGTTTGGCGCAGCAGTAGACGATATACTTGAATTGATGTTCGCTTCGGACGAAGTGACGCGCTCGGGAATTGTCATTGAAGACGTTGACGTGCCAGTAGATTGCAACGGCGCCATCGCACCAACAGAAAGTACAAAACTATAGCACCACCATCCAAGTGCGGTAATTGGAAGCAGTAAGACTGCGAGCATGCCAAATACTTTTGATGATCCTAATGGCAGCGGCTGGAGATAATCAGCAAAGGCATATTTGCTACTATTGACAATGCTAGAACTAGCGAACAAATTCCTCAACATACTTACCTCCTTTTCTCATCAATCACTAAGCGATTAAGTGAACTATAAGAATCATAGCCGATATCGCTAGTGGTTGTATGTGAAAAATTTCACAATACACATCATTTTGCTTTTTTAGCGATTAGAATGAAAAATAATCCTCCGACATCGTCGTTGTCGTTAATAATCGATTCACTATTTTAGACTGTTATAATGAAGCATATGAGTACTATTAAGAACGTTATTATAATCTATAATCCAAATAGTACAGGTGATGGTAAGGAGCGTGCAGAAGAACTTCAACGTCTACTTGCTGTCAAATCTTCTATTACCGTTACATTAAAACCAACAGAATATGCTGGTCACGCCGAGAAGATCGCTCGTTCAATTGTAAACAGTACCGATACAATGGTTGTATCATCCAGTGGTGATGGCGGATATCACGAGGTCATCAATGGCGTGCTATCTGATGGCGACTCTAGCAGCACTATTATCACCGGCCTACTCCCATCAGGTAACGCGAATGACCATTATCATTCAGTTCACCACGGCGATCTCGTCGAGCGAATAATTAATGCTGATGTAGATACAATTGACGTCATCAAGATTACCGTTGGTGATTGGACGCGATATGCGCATTCCTACGCTGGCATTGGATTAACGCCACATATCGGTGAAAAACTCACCCAAGCCACATTGAATCCGTTTAATGAAATTTGGCTTTCAATTCGTTATTACTTTAATTTTCGTCCCGTTAAAATAAAGACCGACACAGGAACACATCGATATAACAGCTTGATTTTTAGCAATATCAAACGCATGTCAAAATATTTAACATTATCCGAAAATGCAGAAATTGATGATGGAAAATTTGAAATTACAGAATCAAAAGTTGGTTCGTTTGGAAAATTACTCAGCCACCTATTTAAAGCGTCCACAATTGGCCTGACCGGTGAAGCAACCAGCGTTTCCAGCTTTACATTCGTATCAAAGCGGCCGATTGCGCTGCAACTTGACGGCGAAGTACACAGACTCGATGCTAACGCTACTGTCCATGTCACTATGTCACACAAAGCTCTCCGCTGTATCATTTAATTTCTCCGCATAAGATTATTGCCTATAATAGTAAGATAAGATCGTTAATACTGGAGGTGAAAGATGGCACTTTGGGATAAACTACCCGGCTCGGGGAATGTCGAAGATCGACGCGGACAAGCAGCGGTTGTTGGTGGTGGACTGGGTGTCGTTGGTATCGTTGCTACCCTGCTCTATAGCTTTCTATCTGGCACTCCTATCGATATCGGCCAGATTCTGACTGAGCTACAATCCACCCAACCCAGCCAGCAGACTATCAGCTCGCAAGACTTTGAAGGTGCAGATGACTACGAGAAGTTCGCATCAACCGTCTTGGGATCGACTAATGACACCTGGCGCAACATTTTTACAAAAAGTGGCAAAACGTACAATGAACCACGGTTGGTCTTGTTTCGCACTGCCACGACGTCTGGATGTGGTGTAGCGACGTCCGACGTAGGTCCACACTACTGCTCGGCAGATGCAACAATATACCTAGACGAAACCTTTTTCACTGAACTACAACAACGCTTCAAAGCGCAAGGTGGCGACGTCGCCGAGGCATATGTTATTGCGCACGAAGTTGGCCATCATGTTCAGAACGAACTAGGGATTATGGATCAAGTTCAGCAACAGGGTAATTCCAATAGCCTATCAATCAAACTTGAGCTGCAGGCCGATTGCTTCGCTGGCATTTGGGCAAATTCGGTCTCACACCTTGGTGTCTTCCAGCCTGGAGAGATCAATGAAGCCATTGACGCAGCATCTGCAGTCGGAGATGATCGCATACAGCAAAGCGTCCAAGGGCAAATTACACCAGAGACGTGGACGCATGGATCATCAGCACAACGCGTACAATGGTTTACGACCGGATACGAGAGTGGCAACCCCGAATCGTGTAACACATTCTAGTTATGTCGCTCATGACCCTTCGCTTCTTCATCATTACTCCATAGCCGGGTACATATACTTCCCGCCAGCAATACGCCTGCAACTACCAGTAGTGACGCCGACAATACACTATAATCAAAATCACCCGCCCAATACGCCATCCAAAACGCGACATAAAAATTAGCCGTCCCCCAAAGTACATTTACCTGAGCGCTAGACGGCTTACCAAATGGAGTCATGTGCTTTTCACCAGTAATTCCTTTAACAAAATGCGGCACACCGTTTGCCGCAAAAAAGCCGAATAGAAAAAAGAGGATGTAACTCATACTTATTTTCCTCCTTTGAATTTTTGTGTCATTCTGATGCGTTCTAGGTAATTCATTGCGACCTCCTTCTTTGAACAGTTTGCCGAGCAGCCATGACAGTAATGCTCTTGTTTCTACTATGAGCGGCGGCATGATATTTGTGTGTAAAGTAGATTACATTTTTACATTTACCCACAATAAAAAACATCCTCTTACGGGGATAAGAGGATGTGGTAACTGTGGAGTTAAAAATATCAGGCTAATTCGTATTCCTTTTGCAGTATATGCTTATTTAAACGCTTGTATGATTTGTCCGGTCGTAGCTCGTCTGAAAATGAACTGCTACGGTTTCGGGATCGTGTACGTGACATATCTACTCTCCTTTTACGTGTTAGCCTAACAATTGTGGTTTTAGAGCGCGCATTGAGGAAATAACAGGAGCTGATAAAAAGTGTGAGTGAAGTGTGTGGGTTTTCACTTTCTTTGTTTTCATCAATTCTGGGTATTTTTCGGTTTTTCTAGCCATGAAAGCTTCTATTTTTGCATCTAGTTGCTGATTGCTATAATTTTCCATATCCATGTTCCCCTTATTATTTACACATTACGTCCCTTTGCCGAGTGTTTCAGTTAAGCAGTCATTGCTTACTGAATGTACTTACTATAGCGTTTATGGCTAGGCGGTGAGTATGAAAGTATTCACAGATTTTGTGTAATAATTTTCACATTTTTATTTTTACCCATAAAAAATAACAGAGTGTGCCATTGCTCCTCTGTTATTTAGTATTTACTGATGATGTACGTCGATGTCGTCAACTAGCTTCAACAGCTCTTTTGGCGATGCCCAGGCCTTTAGAACGTAGCGTTCTGCACCCAGATCATACGCTTCGTCAACTTCTTGTTGCATGTCGTAATTGCTAAAGACAATCACTTTCACGTGTTTATGTAGTTTCTTTGGCTGATATTCCTTCAAAAACTCTATTCCGTCCATAACAGGCATACGTAAATCTAAAAAGATAATGTCGGGTTCCTGTTCACCAACTAGGCGCAAGGCTTCTTTGCCGTCATGCGCTGTTCGAGTAATATGTCCGCTGCTTTCAAGAATCATTTTGTAGGCTTCATTAAGCGAGGGATCATCTTCGACCACTAGTATGTTTTTTGGAATTTTCTTGACCATTTTAACCTCTGCTTTCAGTCTAATTAATTCATGTTTACTCGTCGCGAGACTAGACCGTACTCTCTAGCATAGAGGTCGAACGAATCTTAGGCAAGTGTATTGTAAACTTTGTCCCTTTGCCAGCCGCCGATTCAAGAGTCAGACTGCCTTGATGTAGGTCGATAATTTTCTTCGCCCAGTACAGCCCCAGCCCTGTTCCACCAACCTGTGTCGACAATGGATTTTCAATTCGAGAGAACTTTTCGAACAAGCGATCTTGATCTTCAGGCTTAATGCCAACCCCATTATCAATAATGGCGATTTGCGCTTCATGAGCATGCTCGGCCAACTTAACGACCACCTTCTTGTCCTCACCCGAATATTTACTGGCATTATCCAGCAAGTTCTCAATCACCATGCGGATCGTGTCACGGTCAAAGTGTAGCATTAAGTCACCTGGGGCAGGCCTGAATTCAACGGTTTGCCGTCGTTTTTTAAATGTTTCTCGTTGCTCTTTAATAACATCGTTAATGAGCGTTATAACGTCAACGTCTGTTTTACGCAGACGTACCTTGCCGGCGTCAACCTGAGCGACTTTCAGCAGATCTGAAACGATGCGAAGCTGCCGTTCATTACTTTCGTTAGCCTTTTCCAATACCGAGCGCTGTGTATCGGTTAAGTCGCCAACAAACCCTTCCAGCACCATACCTAAATACTGTTTGACCCCAGTAGCGGGAGTACGAAGTTGGTGTGAGGCCAGTGAAATAAATTCATCCTTAGCTCGATTTAGTTCAATCAAATACTTGAGGCGTTGCTCTTCAAACTGCTTGCGCTCTAACGAATAATACAACGTACGAGCCAATAACTCAGCGTTAAACGACCCCTTAACCAAGTAGTCGGCAGCGGCTAACTTCATAGACTTCTTTTCGATCTCTCGATCACCTACACCTGTTAGCAGGATGAATGGCTCGGAGCGCTTGTACGGCTGTGCGTATTCAAGAAGCTCCAGGCCAGTGTGTGCACCCAACCTGTAATCAACTAGATAAATATCGTGTTGGCGTCCGCTAATCAACTCCTTCGCTTCATCATATTCTGCCGTCCAAGACAATTGAAATGGTGAATCAGGGATAGCGTTAAATACCCGACTGATGATCAGGTAGTCGTCCTCATCGTCGTCGACAAGGAGTACTTTAATGACTTTATTTTGTGGCGTGTTCATCTGCATTAGGAAGTTCTACAATCTCAAACCAATAGGTACCAAGCGTCTTCATGACCGTGATTAGGTTTTCGAATGTGACTGGTTTAGTAATAAATGAGTTGCTGCCAAGTTGATATGATCGATACACATCTTCCTCTGCCTTGGAAGTTGTAAATACAACGACGGGAATGTTCGCAAACTCGGGTGTGGATTTGATGACCTTTAAAGCCTCGCGACCATCTAGCCGCGGCATATTAAGATCGAGTAGGATGACGCCCGGTCGAGTGATAGTCTGCCCCTCGTATTCACCACGTGCAAACAGATAGTCAAGCAGTTCTTCACCATCCTTGACACGAACAAGTGTATTTAACAGCTTACTCTCCTTAAGCGCCTTCTTTGTTAGTACGTAATCATCATCGTCATCATCAGCCATCAAAATGGTAATTGAACCTTTATCAGTGATCATTGTTATTGCTCCTTATGCTTTATCGGTAAACTTATAATAAACGTTGATCCGGCCCCTGGCTTGCTCGTTGCGCTAATCTTTCCACCGTAGCGTTCGACGATTTTGCGACAAACAGCCAAGCCTATTCCTGTTCCATCATACGCCTCTTTTCCGTGTAGACGCTGAAAAACAGAGAAAATTCGATCAAGATATTTCTCGTCAAAACCAATTCCGTTATCTGTAATATGTATTTCAAAGTATTTATCATCCCGTGCGCGCGGCTGGACAGTAACGTCAACCTTTGGTGGTTCGTCAGGCTTATGGAACTTCAATGCATTTCCAATCAAGTTCTGGAACAATTGACGCATATGGGTTGTATCCGCCCATACGGCCGGCAACATTTCGACATTCACTTCGCCGTGCTTTTCGTCAATACGCGTCTCTAGGTCGCTCAGAACTTCTTTCACAACCACATTTAAATCAATCTGCTTGATATCCTGCGGCTTGGTAGTCACCCGCGAGAATGCCAGTAGATCCTGGATCAAAATACTCATTCGCGATGCGGCGCTGCGCATACGATTCAAGTATTCCTCGCCTTCACCGAGCTTGTCCTTGTACTCACTTTCCAGCAGATCGCCAAATGCCTGAATCTTGCGTAGTGGCTCTTGCAGATCGTGTGAAGCGACATAGGCAAAATCTTGCAGCTCTTGATTACTGCGAGCGAGGTTCTTCGAATAAATCTGCAGCTCGCGTTCAATCTTTTGACTGCGGCGAATTTCACGCTCAAGTCCATCATTCGTATCAACCAGTTGTCGCGTTCTTTCGGCCACTTTTGTTTCAAGCAGATTATTGTTTGCCTCGAGCTTTTGCTGCAACAATTTACGCTCTTTTAGCTCACGCTGAGCCGACTGGAAAAGGTTCGCATTATACACCGCCAGCGCTGCACGGTTTGCAAGCCCTTTTGCCATTTCGATATCAGAGGCTTTGTAATGCATACGCGATTCAGTCGAAATCAAGCTAATAGCACCGATCTGCTTACCGTCCAGCTTCATTGGGACGATAATCACTGAACTAAAGCCGATACTGCGCATTAATTCTAGCTCTTTTTTATCCTTTGCCGACGCAACAAGAAGTTCATCAGTAATCTCTGGATAGTATTCCGGCTCTCCTGTCCGGAGTACTTTTGGGATACCGGTCGGATCATCGAGTTTTGGTGCGCCCTGCTTTTCGTACAATTCCTGCGCCCATTTCACCTTTTCTGGATCTTTATGGACGGTTGCGACACGCTGAATTTCATCACCTTCCAGTAAATCAATCGTACACCAGTCAGCAATATCAGGGACGACCATGTTCGCAATGGTACTAAGCGTGACTGTCTTGTCTCGAGATGCGGCAAATTGTGTGCTTGCTGCAGTCAAAAACTTCAAATTGTTTTCGGCAGTTTTACGATCGGTAATATCAACGATAACACCGGGAAAACTAATTACAGCACCAGTATCGTCAAGATTAACGTGACCACGTGCAATCACCCAGCGCACATCTTTGTTATGATCAAAGGTGCGATATTCACTTTCATATAAGCTCTTTTTGGCGATTGCACCTTCAATTTCTGACGCAACTCTACCCCGATCAGACGGATGAATTGAATTGATGAAAATATCAAGTGTTAGCCCCTCTTCGAGCGATACTGTCGATAATCCAAACATCGATGCGAGGTTTTTATCGGCAAACACTTTATTTTGTTTTAAATCCCAAAACCATGTGCCGATTGAACTGTTCGCCAGCGTCTGATCAAGGCGAGCCTCTGCCATATTGAGTTTTTCGGCAGTCATCACCTTCTCGGTAATGTCTTCGGTTGACTGATACACGGCAACGACTTTACGTTCTTTATCAAATACGGGATGGTGTGTTACCGACCAGTATTTTGTCGTATATTCACCAGTATGATCCTTAAGATCATAGTTGAGTCGTGGCATTTCATCCGGCTTCCCCGTCTTGATTACTCGCTTGATCGATTCGCGTAACTGACTAACGCCTGTTGTCAGATACTCTTCTGACGTGTCAGGAAACGCCTCTAGTAGCGGCTTACCGAGAACATCTTCCCGTTTTACCATGGCAATCGTAGCATGCGCCTCATTCTCTTCAATAATAGTCAGATCGGGATCAGTTGCGTCAAATACGATAAACGGTGCTGATAGCGCTTGAAATAGTTCTTTGTGGTCCAATGCGGATTTTGTGTCTAAAGCCATAGTTCTTAAAAGTAGTAATGCAGCCAATCATCTGCGGTAGTGTCTACGTGTAATTATACGTGCGATCCAATCTGATGCAACAAGCAAATAGAGCGGCGTACGCTCTATTTGCATATAAATGTACAAGGCAAATTATACGCGGTGAGCGGTTCGTCCAGTTGCCGCCTTGACGATTGCAAGGAGAATAACTGCACCAATAATTGCGACGATAACACCGGTAATACTAAATGTTTCAGGTGCCGTACCGGTCATCATTCGCACTAAGAATCCACCGATAAACGCACCGATGATACCAACGACAATATTTGCCATTGCACCCATTTCGGCGTCTGTGCGCATAATCTTTGATGCGATCCATCCTGCCAATGCACCTACGATGATCCAAGTAATAATTTCCATAATCATTGTTGTGTCTCCCTTTTTACGTTGTTTCTGGTCCTATCATAGAATTTAATTAGCAAACGAACTGTAAAAATTATCACTAAATCATCAATTTGCTTGATCCATATCACAAGGCCTATCTTCGATAACACTTTTGCCTTTAATCGCTACTGTCGGTTGAAGTGAATCCGGCTGCGCCTATAGGGGTGACGACGATTTCGCACGAATACCCAGACGCCAATACCAACACCTGTTACCAGCAACCCGCCTGCAATTCCAACGATCAATATTTCTTTCGGGATGACCCAGAAGGACCGTGTGGCTTCAATTGTCTGGTTTGTTTGACCATAAGTGAACACGGCTTTTACCGTGTAATGGCCGAATCCATTGATTTTATCAAGTGGAACTTCCCAGCGCCGGGCGCTTTCTGGCAAGATCATGTCGCGAGGGTTTTTATTGTTAAAATCGGTCTCGTAAATTACCTTTTCACTTTTCAGCAGTGAAATTTTACCAAACGGACCAATTTGCACATCACTACTACTAAACAGACGAATGAATGCCTCGATATTCTGCGCGTCAATAAAATATGAGCCCGACTTCCCGTTTTGCTGAATAGAAAAGTCGGTCAAGTCGAGTTTTTGGGTTGTCTTTCCCGGAACTGTCATTAATACCAGCGACGCGACACTGGCGCTCAGATTGACCTGACCACCGTTATCTGGCGTACTGGGCGCGAAACGTATAGCGCCAAAATAGCCGCCGGGTCGTGCTTCGTTTGGCACAGTTATGGTAACGGTCACCGCCTTTGCCTGCCTAGCGGGGATAGTAACGTCCGCTAGTGGCTCCATGAAGCGTTTTAGGCTGTGGGATGGCGCAAACTGACTGTCGTCTAAAATAAGTGCAGGCGTTCCCTTCTCATCTGCTGAAACAAAATCATTCACTGTCGATCGCAGAGTAATCGACGATCTGGTCAAGTTCGTACTGTTACCGGCACTTTTTTGGTTTCGCCGGGTTTTATTTCAATATCAGTGCGAAGCGGCG
>JALRDA010000023.1 GCA_023257145.1 Candidatus Saccharimonadia bacterium
AGCACTGATAAGAATAAACGGTATCTAGGCGCCGACTTTGTCTTTTTTGTTGCGGCGTTTTGCATTCATTTCAACATATTCTAGAATAGGTCCGGCGACATCACGGCCAGTCACCTTTTCAATGCCAAATCCTGGGCTGGCATTCACTTCAAGCACGAGTGGGCCACGGTCGCTTCGCATCATATCAACACCAGCAATATTAAGCCCCATTGCCTTTGCAGCCTTTATTGCCATTTTTCGCTCTTCTTCAGTCAGCTTGATCGTTGTTCCTTCGCCGCCTTTATGTAGGTTTGAGCGGAAGTCATCGTCAAGACTTTGTCGCTTCATGCTTGCAACAACGCGACTACCGACAACAAATGCACGGATATCTGTCCCTGCGGATTCCTTTACAAACTCCTGCAGCAATACGTTGGTGCCGTCATCATTAGTGAGGTAGAACGCTTGCAATACAGATTTTGCTGCTTTCTTCGTCTCAGCCAAAACAACACCATTGCCATGTGTGCCACGCGCCAACTTGATAATTACCGGTGTGCCACCTAGCTTTTCAATCAAGTCATCAATATCTGTTGAGTTTCGAGAGAACACCGTTTTTGGAATACCAACACCGGCCTTTGCTAGCAACTGAGAACTACGTAATTTATCACGAGAACGGTTGATCGAAATCGAACTAGAAACAGTATAAACGCCTTGCATCTCTAATTGGCGAACGATAGCAGTGCCGTAGCGCGTCATATTTGCAGCGATACGTGGAATAATAGCGTCGAATTTCGTCAAATCCTCACCTTTGTAACTAACAGTCGGGTTATTTTGCTCGATTGAAGCATAGCACTCACGGTACTTTATGATCTTCACTTCGTGGCCACGCTTAATAGCCTCTTCCTTTAGACGCTTGGTGGAATAGTTACCTGGTCCGTTGGACAATATTGCTATCTTCATAATCAGACGTCTCCTCTTTCATTCTCTAGATGATATTTTTCGAAAAAGCCAACCGGATTTTCTTTAAGTTCTGTATTGAATAACCCACCGATTTCCTTTTCACCTTTACGTGGACGTCCAAGTGAAGTGTCGACGATAAATTTATTAGTCAGTAGTCGGCAGCCGATCAGTATAGGGTAGGTATTGAGCGATCTATCGGCTAACGTAAATGAGGCCTTGATTCTTCGCTTCTCTATAATAACCGAAAGTTCAATTTTATAACGCACTTGCAGCGTACCATGTGCGCTACGAACTGCGCTAGCCCTATAGGACCGAGTCGTGTGGCGACGGCCGGTGTAATACTCCGACCCTTTAGCAAACAAACAAAAAGACAAAACACCATCGTCACTCATTGCGAGCTCCGAAGCCCAAATTGACGACCTATCCGCGCCGGTATCTACCTTGGCCGGAACGACCATCTTATCCTCGGAGACGATCACCATGTCAGTAGTGCGCCCTATGCTTATCTTCTGCTTATTCATTATTACTATTTTAACATTCTTGATCAATTATGTCAATGTTTTACTTTACTCATGATCAGTTCGACAATCACCTCAACGATATCAATATTCGCTTGCTGGAGGCAGTGATCATAAAGCCCTGGTCGACCATTTTCGTCAACAATCACATAGCCTTGAGGCGTCGCAATAAAATCAAACCCAATGATATCTTTTCTAATTGCTTGCTGCGCACGTCGTGAAAGCTCGACAAGCTCTTCGGTGGGCTGAATATACACTGAACGCTGACCGCGCCCATCTTGCTTTTGCGGGTCATAGACTTTCCAATCTGACCCACTGAGTGACAGGGGCTTGCGATAGGCAATAATTGGTTGCCCAGCGATCATACTGACAGAAACCCACTGCGAAGGGTCGTTTTCATAGTACTGCTCGAGGAGCACATGCTGATGACGGCCGCTAAATGCAACAGCCAGCTCAATCGCACTGTGCAAATCCTCAATCGTTTGACAACGCACAATACCCGAACCCCAGCCGCCAAAACGAGGCTTGATTAACACCTGTGAACCTAGCTCGTGAAACGCCTTTTCAATTCCCGTACGGTCATCGCTTTTGACTAATGCATATCTTGAAACTGGCAAGCCTGCCGCCACTAGCGCATCGTGCGCACGGAGTTTGTCGTTCGTAACTTCCGCACTCTCGGCTGAA
>JALRDA010000001.1 GCA_023257145.1 Candidatus Saccharimonadia bacterium
ATAATTCTTCCTAGTATATTTTCGAACGATTGGCCTAAATCATAATCATCCATATAAAAATCTTCTCCATTAACTGATTGTAGAGTAATCGTATCACGCGAAAATAAAGTGTGATGTAAGAATTTTCACAGTGTATACTAATCTTATTATTTAGTGTCAGTCGGTTTAGAATTTTAGGATTTAATGACCGTCAACATTATGACCGCCAAATTTATTGCGCATCGCGGCTAAAAGTTTGGTTGCAAAATTTATGTCACCCTGTTGTGATGCCAGGCGCACATCAAAACTGGCCTGAATTGCGGGCAATGGAATGCCTAGGTCTTTTGCGGTCTCGAGCGTCCAACGTGTTTCACCTGATTCAGCTACGACGCCGCTAATATTATCCAATTTTGGATTTTCATGTAACGCTTGGCGTGTGAGTTCATTTAACCAAGAAGTAACGACGCTGCTTTGTTGCCATACTTCACCCGCTTTAGTAAGGTCTAGATCGCTATAAGGACCTTCTTTTAGCATGCGGTATCCCTCGGCAAGACTTTGCATCATGCCGTATTCAATGGCGTTATGAACCATCTTTACGTAGTGGCCGGCGCCGTTCGGTCCAAAATATTGATGGCCGCCATTTGGGACTGCAAGGGTATTTAGTAGCGGGATTAGTGTGTCGTAAGTAGGCTCATCACCGCCAGCCATCATCGAGAATCCATTCTCGTACCCCCATACTCCGCCACTAGTGCCGATGTCGAGCAGAGTGGATCCAGCATCTGAAACTCGACGTGCACGACCGTTATCACCTCGATAGTCACTGTTCCCTCCGTCGATAAAGATACTTCGCTTCGGCGCTATTTGTAGCCATTCATTTAATTCTGATTCGACTACGTCAGCAGGCACCATGATCCATACGATAACTGGCTCATCGTTAAACGCAGCGACAACATCAGCTTTTGTGTATGCCGGGGTCGCACCATATGTTGAAGCATGAGTGACTGGTTCAGGGCTTCGATTGTGCGCAATAACATGATGGCCGCCCTCTGTAAGTTTTTGAGCAATTTGGCCACCCATTCGTCCAAGTCCGGAGATAGCAATCTTCATACCTAAAGGTCCTTTATGTTTGTGTATAATGTTGATTTCGGTACAGACTTTAAGATATGCATCGGCTGGTCAACGACGTCTACCGACGCATGTAATAGATCGTGGAGTACAGGTTGCTTGCTTTGTCCCGATGCTTGGATAATAGCCTCGTTGAGATGCGAGATCGCAAGCGGTGATATCGTAATTCGTTCAAAATCATCCGCTTTAAAGCAGCTTGCCCACGCACTGGTTTCTGTCGCGGGGGAGTGTGGCTTGATGCCGGCAGTGTGGCCGTCGACTCCAATGCCAAATAGCCCGATTGCATAATCGGCAACCGACATAACCTGCATGACCCAGGCACCGAACTCATCAGTGGTGATTTGGCATTCTTGATTGATGAGCGGTCGGTATAGTGTTGCACCTCTTAGACTTAGTCCGCCGTCAAGTAGCTGTTGCCAGTTTTCATCAGGGTGGCCGATGTTACCAAAGCGCTCATCGCTTAATGTGACTGATAGGTTGGTTAGATCTGTGCCAGCAAGAAGCTTATCCGTTTCTAAGACGACTTCAATGCCTGATCCGCCCGACAAGAACCATAGCACATGTTCGCCGGCGTCTAAGTGTGTTTTTATAGTCGTTGCCAAGTGCTGTGCAGCGGCGGAGATTGGGCTATTGGTAGATACAGTTTCCATATTCTAACCTTTCGTAGGGATAGATGAATGTATTATTGGTCGCGGTTGCAAGTAGACTAAGGCTGTGATTGCTGAGCGTCGAGCTGCGAAGCGATAAATCGCTTTCGTGCGATGGCAACGCCAGCTGATACGATAACGACGTACACTAGGCCGGTCGTGCAGGTACGGAGCATGCTTGCAGGATTGATGACAGTCATGTATATCCCACTCGCTAGTGTAGCGGCAATTAGTCCGTAGCTAACATAAAGCTTTGCCTGTGATGGACGAAACAGTAATAGGGCGGTATAAGCAACGCTTGATAGTGCAATAATAATGTGTGTAACTAAAATCATATACTCATTGTATCACGGTTATGGAAGTAATGGACCGACGGACACCATGATACAGAGCACGAGAATGCTGATCATTGAAAATCGGAACATCTTTCGTGCCCAGCGATCATCGTCATCCGTAAAATAGCCCTTGATCGCTAGCCAAATCCAGTACGTCGAAACAATCGCCATAACGATCAAGTAAGTGATTCCGGTATATCCGAAAAAGGTCAACGACAAGCTGGATGCTGCAAACAGACACGTGTACACGAGAATTTCTATTTTAGTTCGTCGCATTCCTTTTATAATTGGGAGTAGCGGGATATTGGCAGCTTTGTATTCCTTGAATCGATAAATTGCGATTGAATAAAATTCAGGAAACTGCCAGGCGAACAGTATAGTAAACACGATGACAGCACCGATGTCAATTTCGCCACTAGCTGCGCAGTAGCCAGCTAAGATCGGGATTGCTCCTGATATACTGCCTACTAGTGTGCCATGTGTTGATAGACGCTTTGAGAGGACACCGTATAAATAGACATAGGTGATAAAGCCGATGATGCCGAGAATGACTACCAGCGTATTAGTGAGTAGGATAAGGAGCGCAAGTCCTATCACACCTAGAGCAATGGAAAAGATGACCGCACGGTGGCCTTTTACTTTTCCGGAGACGATGGCTCGCTCTTTTGTGCGATCCATGATTGCATCGATGTCTTGATCATAATAATTGTTGATAACGCAGGCGGATGCAATGATGAGGCTCGACCCTAGGAATACTCCTAAGAAAAGACTAAGACTGTAATTGCCTTGCGCTGCAAGAAAGTACCCCGCGGCAACGGTAAGCGCATTGCCGTATAGAACACCGGGCTTTGTGAGCGAATAATATGCCTTGATCGAATCGCGCATCAAAGACCAGTTTGCCTGTTCATGTATTTAATCATGTCAGTTGGCGACACCATCATACGTGAGTTCATGTCGAACATAATCCACAATGAACCGATCACAATAATTCCTAGAATGATGAATGCGAAAATAAAACTGACTAATTTCCATCTCGGCTTTGCTTCATCTCCAAGGTGTAGGAAAAATACCAACTGAACGATTAGTTGGATTGTTGCTAGCGCCGATAAGGCAATGACGATCGCTTCCACTGACCACTTGCTGCGGAATGCTTCATTGGTTGCCGTGACATATGCGACAAGCGTTAATACTATCGATAGGATGAAGCCTACCGAGTAGGATAGTATACCGCTCTTCGATGAATGTTCACGGTTCATATTTGCAGCCCTCCCATTAGGTACACGAATGTAAAAATAAAGATCCATACAATATCAAGGAAATGCCAGAACATACTGAAAAGCGATAGTCTGCGGACAGTACCGGCTGTGAAGCCCTTTTTTGCGAGCTGCCATCCCATTACTATCAACCACAGGAGGCCTACGAGGATATGTAGTCCGTGTGTTGCCACGAGTGTAAAGAAAGCTGATAAGAATCCGCTTCGTTGCCAACTATTGCCCTCGGCGATCAGATGTCCGAACTCGTACAGTTCCATGGCGAGGAATGTCGCTCCAAGTGCGAATGTTAATCCAAAGAGTGAGATTGTAAGTTTGGTATTTTGTTTTCGCACAGCGATCATCGCTAGGCCGCAAGTAAAGCTACTAGTAAGGAGGATTAATGTTTCTGCCAGAACGAATGGCATATCGAACAGTTCGCCGGCACCTGGGCCGCCAAACGTATTTCGATGCAAGACGATGTACGTCGCAAATAATGTGCCGAACAAGATACAGTCTGTCATCAAATAAATCCAAAATCCTAAAAGGGTTTTACTATTCGAGTTATGTGATGTGGCCGCAGTGGGTGAAAGTGTGCTCATAGTATCTGTTCCTTACGTTTGCTTAATGCATCCAATTTCATCAACTCTGCAGCCGTTACAGTATATTCGATATCGTCATTCGTCAGTCTGATTATCATCGTAACAACCACACCGACGACACCTATGACTGCTAGCCATGGAATGTGCCATACCGCAGCAAACCCTACGAGAAAGCTAAAGCCAGCGATGATAACACCAGCACCGGTGTTTTTCGGCAAGTGTATGTCTGAGTAAGTTGTCGCATCATCCAGACGGACTCCATCTTGTTTTGCTTCCCAGAATGGGTCTCGCTCGTTGATGGTCGGAATGGTGGCAAAGTTATAGAACGGTGCAGGCGAAGGGATTGACCATTCAAGTGTCCGGCCGTTCCATGGATCGCCGGTTTTGTCGAGGTTTTGCTTACGCTGCCTGATGCTGACGAATAGCTGCAGTAGCTGGCAGACAACTCCAAGGCCAATGATCGCCGCACCGACACCAGCAACGATAAATAACGGCTGCCAGCCGGTCGATGCGTCGTAGTGGTCGAGTCGACGTGTTGCCCCCATGAAGCCAAGAACAAACAGCGGAGCGAACGCTAGCGTAAAGCCAATACCCCACAGCCACGCAGCTGTTTTTCCGAGTCCTTCGTGCAAGGTAAAGCCAAAAATCTTCGGGAACCAGTATGTTAACCCTGCCAAGAATCCAAACAGTACGCCGCTAACGATCATCGTATGGAAGTGAGCAACGAGGAATAGGCTATTGTGTACCTGGAAGTCGATTCCTGGTACTGCGAGCATCACGCCGGTCATGCCGCCGAGCGAGAATAAAAATACAAAGCCCATAAACCAAATCATCGGTGAGCTGAAATTGATGCGGCCTCTGAACATGGTGAATAGCCAGTTGAAGATCTTGACTCCGGTTGGGATGGCGATAACCATCGTCATGATGCCAAAGAATGCGTTGACTGCCGACCCCGCACCCATTGTGAAGAAATGGTGGAGCCAGACGATGAACGAGAAGAAAGCAATCGACATAAGTGCGACAACCATCGAGGCATAGCCAAATAGTCGTTTTCGCGAGAACGTTGCAACAATCTCAGAGAATATGCCGAACGCGGGTATGACCAAGATGTAAACCTCGGGATGACCCCATGCCCAGATCAAATTGACATACATCATCATATTACCGCCGCCGTCGGCAGTAAAGAAGTGCATGCCCATTGTCCTGTCGAGGAATAATAACGTTAGCGTAACGGTCAGAATCGGGAAGGCAAAGACTACCATAATCATAGACACTAGAACTGACCATGAAAATATCGGCATCTTCATAAGTGTCATGCCGGGCGCTCGCATCTTTAAGATAGTGACAATAAAGTTGACACCCGAAAGTAAACTACCTATTCCTGAAAGCTGCAGACTCCATATCCAATAGTCAACGCCGACCCCAGGGCTGTGTTCGATTCCCGATAGTGGCGGATAGGCAAGCCATCCCGCCGCCGAAAATTCGCCCAAGACCATTGGGAGGTTGATTATGATCATTCCAGCAACGAACAACCAGAAACTTACAGAGTTAAGAAATGGGAATGCAACATCTCGGGCGCCAATTTGTAGCGGAATGACAAGATTCATGATGCCGAACATTAGTCCCATGGCGACAAAGAAGATCATG
Source organism: Candidatus Saccharimonadia bacterium (assembly GCA_023257145.1). Taxonomy (GTDB): domain Bacteria; phylum Patescibacteriota; class Saccharimonadia; order Saccharimonadales; family Saccharimonadaceae; genus UBA6022. Next base: position 5,586 of record JALRDA010000001.1, read on the forward strand.
ATTGTGCCATGCGCAGAGAAAACCTGCTGGAAGGTGTCTGCAGTTAAAAATCCCGCACTGTCTGCTGCGAGCGCTTGCTGAATACGCATCATGATCACGTCCGCAAAGCCGCGCATCATCATGATAACGGCGACAATCAGGTACATGATGCCGATCTTTTTGGGATCGAGCGATGTCAACCATTCTTTCCATAGCCATGTCCAGCGCTTTAGATAGGTGATGAGCGCAACGATGCCAAGCGCTCCAAGTGCCATACCGACACCTGCGCCGAGTGTGATCGCTTCCTGTGGCAAAGCATCAAGACTTAATTTTCCTAGTATGTTGGCGAATAAATTCATCGGTATGTATCCATTTGTGATTGAGTAGTGTTGGGTAGTGAGCGTGTGTCTGTTTCGTTGGTGATACCAGAGGATGGTGATTCCGGCATCATATATTTCATAACTATCGTATCATATAGGTCTTTTGTGCTCGATGCGTAATAGGTAACTGGCGCGTCAATGCTTTTGACTGCTAGATCTGCATAGGTATCTTCTGTGAGTACTTTGTCAGACTGCTTCACGGATGCGAGCCAGGCTCGATAGTCGGTGTCTGTAGACGCTTTCGCAGTGAATTTCATGTCAGCAAAACCTTCGCCGCTGATGTTGGCTGAAAGGCCTTTGTAGCTGCCGGCTTCTGTGGCGTTCAGGTGAAGCTTTGTCGTCATTCCTGGCATTGCATAAATTTGTCCCGCTAGCTGTGGAATCCAAAAAGAATTCATCGGTGCATCAGATGTGATTTGAAAGTTAACTGGGTGATCGACAGGGAATTGTATGAAGTTAACAGTTGCAATATTTTCTTCGGGATAAATAAATAGCCATTTCCAATCTAACGCCACGACTTGAATGGTGATCGGCTTCGCGTCGGATGCTAGTGGTTTGTGTGGGTCTAGTTCATGTGTACTGTTCCAAGTCACGACGGATAGAACGGTGATGAGGATAATTGGAATTGACCACCAGATCGTTTCCGCAACATGGTTGGTGCTTTTGTTGGGAGTATATTTTGCTTTGGTATTACTTTCGCGGTAGCGCCATGCGATAAGAATAGTCATGATAAAGACAGGAACGACCACCAAGAAACCTAGAAGCGTCGTGAACACTAAAAGCTCGTATTGTTTTGTGGCGACAATTCCCTTAGGGTTCAATACGTCGATTTGCAGTCCGCTAATGTACCACACGGCGACGGCAATGAAAATGAGCGCACATGTGATCGCGGTGGCGATCAGTAGTTTTTTGTGAGTCGAAAGCTTTCGCATTGTGGGTCTATTTTAACACAAGCGGCATTAACTTCAATTCATATAATATGATTGTGAGCCGGTGAATCTAAGGCTATAATATGAAATATATTGAGGAATACTCAATTGGACCTATGTACTGCGCCGACTCTACAGTCTACGCTGATTTTCTGAAAGGTTTGATAATATGGATGTGCTTTTACTTAATCTATTAGCCTGTTTGGCTATCGGATCTCTGCCGGTGGGATTGGCCGGGATTACCGTGATGTATGTACGTAGTCGTCGGTCCTCTGCGAAT
>JALRDA010000115.1 GCA_023257145.1 Candidatus Saccharimonadia bacterium
GGATTGAGTATTAAAAATCTATTGGAAAACGATGAAGTACGTCAAAAAACTATGCGATATACGAAAATTGCTAACATGACTGCATAAATTTGTATGCTTTGCATTAAGTGCGCGTTAGGAGTATAGTTGCCGTAACATTAAACATTACCGGAATAGTCAATGTGATTAGCGGGTATTCAAAAGTTTCAAGCGGCTTTACGATTGTAGAATTACTAATTGTAGTGGTGGTCATTGGGGTTTTGGCCTCAATCACTGTCGTAGCCTTTAACGGTGTAAAGCAACGTGCCAATAACTCATCGCGAATTTCGCTCGCTAGTCAAATGAAGAAGGTATTTGATGCGACCAGGATTGACACATCTGTCGCTGAAATGAAGGCAACTTTGCAGTACGACACGTGGTACCGTGCCTGTATAGGGACAAACTATCCAGACGTTAACAGTGATGGCGTAAGGGACTGCGCTGCATATAATGGCAGTCCGTTTGTTTCCGAGACGGCTGGGTTTAATGCAATATTATCTAAAACGGCCACGGTGCCATCCATGACGGCGTTTCGACCTGTCGTAGCGACTAACGGTGATGTCTATTATGGGCCATATATTTCGAGTATTAATGTTGATGGAAAAGATGTCCTGTCGTTTGAATACTTCTTGGAAGGTGTGGGGCAATCGTGTAATATGAGCCCACTTGTCTATCTTAATGGGTCCGGCGCCTATACAGTCACATCACAAGGCGAGCCAAGATATACGACATCGGCAAATGGTATAACGGTTTGTAAACTTCGCGCCACCGAGTAAGTGTCGGTAGGTCTGCGTGACTCTCATGTTGTGCCATCGCTAGCGTAAGCGAGATGGATGCTATATGATAGAGGAAATCTATAACAATTCGATAGGAAACCTAAAATACTGTGCGCAAGATACACCCGACATTTCGATCAAGAATTTTTAGCGGACTAAATATCTCGATAATGACGGCTGCTGTGGTTTGTGCGGGAGTGATCGTATTTGCTGGTTTGCTGCGCGTGCAGGCTGCTCCTGGTGATCCAGTTAGCTTATGGAGCAATCAGGTAACGCCGGCGGTCATTAATATGGGCGATCCACAAAGTCTAGAGTTGGGCTTGAAATTTCGTACGACGACTACTGGTGACGTCACAGGAGTAAAATTCTACAAAAGCAGCGGTAATTTAGGTGAGCATATCGGTAATTTATGGGATACGAATGGCAATAACCTAGCGACGGTTACGTTTACGGACGAATCTGCGTCAGGCTGGCAGACTGCAACATTCGAATATCCTGTGCGCATTGCCGCCGATACGACCTATGTTGTTTCGTATTTTGCTCCACAAGGAAATTTCTCAATGGATTCTGGTTATTTTGCTACCAGTTCACATACAAATGGGCCGCTTACTGCACTGCAGGACGGTATCGACGGAGCTAATGGCGTCTACGCATACAACGGCTCGTCGACATATCCGGCCAACCCCTCTAGTAGCGATAATTACTGGGTGGATGTCGTCTTTGTGCCGCAGCACGTCAAGGCCCCGGTTAACTTAAAAGCAGAACAATCTGAGCAATCAATACACTTGAATTGGTCGGCAGATCTTAGTAGTGTGACTGCATCAAAGTATGTAGTGTTGCGTGATGATGTTGAGATTGGTGAGGTCGAAGGGACGGTATTTGAATACCTCGACGCAACAAGCCTGCAGCCTGGCGTGACATATACCTATGCCGTTAAGGCGGTTGATGCTGACGATGTAGCGACTGGTCCATCAAACAGCATCACTATGACGTACATTGCCGCAAATCCATCAGTGAAGGTTATCGACTCTGCGAATGTTATTACAGATCCAGAGTGGTTCAGGCAAGTGTATGATGACGGTGTGCGACTGTATGTGATGCATTCGACCGCCTGGGGAACATGTACCCCTTGGTATAATACGCAGAATCAGCTGGGAATGGCACTAGATGCCGGATTGAAAATCGCTGTCTATACGCGTGATCCTAATTGTTGGGAGAACGGAATACTTGCCGCCGGACCGTATAAAGATAAGTTGCAGTTTTTTGCACTCGACGCCGAGACGGACCCGGGAGTGCCGATCACTCGGCAGATGGTTGATGGGGTAAAATCTTTGAATGTTCGTCCAGTTATCTATTCGGGGTCGGGCATGTGGGGTGGCATTCAGGGCGCAACGGCTAATGATTTTGCGGATGTGCCACTTTGGGATACCGACACGTCATATGCGGATTATGAATATTGGCAGCCTAACTATTTATCACCAAATCCTGTGCGTTATGGCGGTTGGAATACACCAAATACAATGCGTATTGGTGTCCAGCAGGAATTTGAATACGAGCTGCGCGGCGTGTATGTTGATTTGAATTCATTTGATGCAAGCTTTTTGACAGTAGGGGAAACGCCTGTCGAACCGCCGCAAGATCCTGAAACGCCAGTTACTCCGACGGTTCCCGTGGCACCAATCGTAGCGGGCGGGTCGTCAAGTGGAAGCATGTCAAGTACGTCGTCGCAAACAAAGTCATCTATTGACCGCTCAGCTCAGTTGGGTGGATCCGTCGCGCAAGGTGCGACTAACGAGGTGACGTCTGATCCTGCAGTCCAGTCCACGCAGAATGTTATTGATTCTGAACAGGCAAATGCTACGAAAGATACCGCAAAGATCGACGAGCAGCCGACCGAAGAAAACGATCTGAAATTTTCATCATTTGTTATTGCAGGTGCGGGTGTTGTTGCAGTTATTGTTATCGTTGCGGTCCTAGTGTTCCGTAGAATATAGTCGACGCTAGCACTGTCTATTTACAAAATATATAAAAAATGCTATTATAGCCAGCAATGTGTCAATATATTTTTTGCACAGAGTCTGGCGGCGACCTGCCGCTTGTACTTTAACTTCTACGGTTCGTAAAATATTTAAAACAACAACCCTTGAAAGGAGGTGATTGATTTGGCACGCTGCCAAACCAGTCACCCAGTTCGCTCAGTTTTGTCACTTGCAGCTGCGGCTGCACTCGCATCGACAGCGCTTATCTTCGCTTCGCCAACTTTCGCCTCCGATTCGGTGGTTGATGCGGCAAGCAAGGACAGCGCTTCGGTCGAGGTCACGACCACCGAGGTGGCGGCAGATCCTTCGGCAAAGGTCACTCCCGAACAGGAAGTGTCCGCTGCTGTTGAACCTGTGGCACCCACCGTACCGCTCGTACCCGTCTCACCGGTCGATGTGCCGGCGCCCATTCCGGCGCCAGTACCTCAGCCGGCCGCACCCGCTCCAGCTGCTCCAATCCAGGAGCAGCCCAAGGTGGATGCGGTGGTGCCGGATCAGGCAACTCTCGTTGAAGAGGAGCCTGTCGTAGTGGAGCCTGTCAAACCGACTGTGTTTACCGGAAGGGTAGTGGCGATCACCGACACTACCTCGCCGCAGTATGGTCAGTTCTTGGTTTCTGTCGGCCCCAACCAGGGTCTTCGTTTCCAGATGTTCATTGATGATGTTCGCGTCAGGCCCTATGTCTACGCGCCGTCGGATACGGGCTTTGAAAATCAGCCCGCGCAGTACAACTTCCTGGGAAACCAGCCTGTTGTCTTGCCGGGGCAGACGATCTACGCATGTGTCTACCCGCCGTCCACCGACACTCAGCTGCCGGCAGGATCGCAGTCGTGTACTGAAAAGTACACGATTCCAGGCGGCCAGCCTGTCGATTCTGACGGCGATGGCGTTCCCGACAATGTCGATACGTGTCCCGGTACGCCGGCCGGCACCGCTGTCGATGACAAGGGTTGTGCGATTGTCGTACCAGACCCTGTCGAGACGACGCGGGACGAGCCTGCTAAGCCGTCGAGCATCGAAAAGTCGCTCACCGAGGCATTTGCCAAGTGTGGCAACGACGCGGTGCTTACGGGTGCGCAGTTCAACATCACCAACTACAGCAGTGTGGTTCCATCGATCGACGTGACGTTGAGCGATGGCAGTGTCGTCAATGTGGCTCTCAGCCGCGTCGACGGCAAGGCCGCCAAGTACCAGCTGTCGCTTGCGCCCGGTGTTCGCATCGTTAGTGCATCGGCAGAGGTACCGAAGGATTGGACCGGCGAGTTCCAGCTTTCCCACTACGATTGTGGCGAGGGCGAAGAACCGGAAGAGCCCACACCAGGGCTTGATCCGGCAGTCGTGACTTCCTACGAATCGGGCACGTTTGTCGTTTCGGAGTGTGTCGGCAACGGCACGCTGACCGCCAAGGGTGAATTTACCCGAGGTGCGACCATCGTGTTCGAAGCGCGTGACTCCAGTGGCAAGCTGCTGTTCTCCAAGGAATACACCAACTGGGACGGCAAAGCTACTCTGGTCGTTCAGAATGTCGACCTTGGTGAGTGCTGCGACGAAACCATTTCCTGGTCATGGTCAGAGACTACCAAGTCTGAGAGCGGAAGCTCTTGGGCGGTGCTCTTCCATGGATCCATCGAACAGCCTGCGTGCCCTTCGAATCCATCGGATGGGGATGACGGCGACGGCGATGACAACGGGAACGGCGGCCATGACAATGGCGGTCACCACCCGGGTGATGGTTGCGACGTCGATGACAATGGCAACCACAACGGTGGTGGCCACGGTCACGGCGGCGACAATGACAACGGCAATGGCGGCTGGACGCCTCCTCCGGGAAGCAACAATCAGCCCGGCGGCTGGAACGGTCATGCGGGTGGCCCGGGTCTTGAGATTCCGGTTCACCCCAGTGTTGGTAACAACCAGCCTGTCGACTTGACTCCGATTCAGCAGCTTGGGATCGATACGTCGGCCGATTTGAATTCAAACCTGCAGAATCAGGATGATTCAAAGGAGACGTTGGCACACACTGGCGCTGAAGGACTGATTGCTACCGCCGTTTTGGCGTTTGCGCTTCTTGCCTTCGGTATTCTAGTGGTGAGAATGGCGCGGCGTCATCCGTTGACTGCCAGCTAGCCGCACTGTTGGGCTAAATATTTACGAATTGCGCCCCGGGTGTCGATCAGTTGTGGAGTTATGCTTCACACTGGTTGGCGCCTGGGGCTCTTTTCTTTATATGGCTATATAGACTGATATCAGGTGACGATGTCGTTCTATTAGCGTGTATAAAAAATCTATTCAGAGTACGACTGATGACTATCTGCGCTTGCATGAATAGTGGTGGGTATATTATGCTTATGGTATGTCTAAAAAGCTCGTCTCGTTGCCTAAAAAACGCACCCTTATTATTATCCTAACTTGTATAGCTCTCGTAGGTATTGGCGTTGGCGGCTACTATTATCTGAGTGCGCAAAAAAAACAGCAAGAGCAGCAGGCAGTTGAGCAGAAAAAAGCGCTAGATACTGAACGAACTAAATTAGATGATACTGCATTCAGAGGAGATCGCGACCTGGCTGCAGAATATATGCTGCACATCCAAAACGGAGAGCCAAAAAAAGCACTCGATACATACGAGTCTGCAGTGCAAAAAGCGCCAGATGATAAAGCAAAATTCGCACTATATAATCAGGCGGTTACGATAGCCTACAGGGCAAAACAGACCGATCAGGCTATCGACTTTGCTATTAAAGCGAGTGATATCGCGAATAATTATCGTGCTTCATCAAATGTTGCTGATCTGTATGGATTAAAAAAAGATTATGAGAATCAAAAGAAATACCTGCAAAAAGCGCTTGACCAGGTGGAGACGTTGCCGAAAGATTCTGAAGAATACGCCAGTATGAAGGCATTTTATCAGGATAAGTTATCAAAAGTGGGTACTAACTAATGAGTTTTAGTCAGGCTACGAAATTTTCGCTGTCAATTATTACACTGACCTTTCTTGCGAGTGTCGTTTTTCCAGCGGGCGTCGCGCAGGCGTACGATCCTAGTAAGGCTGGTGGTGATGCATGGGCGAACGATTTTTGTCCCGACCCAACAGATACGGAACAAAAGATTGCTGATGCGATGTGGTTTACTGCGCCGGATGGTTCTAGTAATTTAACGGTTATTGAAGGTCAAAACCAGAACGTTCCAATTACGATACATTTTTACGCAACATACTGTAAAGACTGGCCTGGCGGTTATACGAACGGGGCAAAGGATTTGCGTGCGCATTTACAGCCTAGCGGGGTAAATAAACTTTCCAGTTCTCCAGGTACAGTTACGTACGGCCCAAAGACAACCGGAAACGGTGTTCGTTCGACATGGGGCCCGCAGGTATATGGAGGTACGCTGAATGTCGCTGGACTAGGTACGGGGACGTATGAGTTTTGTACATGGTTCGAGACGACTACAACATGGAGTGCCGCTTCGTTCACTCCATCGCCAAATTTTTGTTTCAATATAAACATTACACGCATTATCCCGTGGACAACTAGCGCTAACTCATTGGTTGGGGTAAACTTTACGCCACCAAATGTTAATAGCTGGAACGCAAAACCAACCGACATGCTGTATTGGCGACATTCAATATCCGCCGCCAATGGCACGGCACCACCGCTTAACTTTGCAATTGGAAAAAGCGGATTTTCCGGTGCGAATGTTTGGGGCAATGGAGCTGCGGCAAATAATAACTTTCCAACGGGCACACCTAGTTCTATCGCCTCGGGGTCGTCGTATAGCATTGGCTGGGGTGCAAATCGACCAGAGTATTCGACATACCGCGTCGTTGCTTCGGATGGTGGGCGTACATTATGCCAGAGCGTAAGTTGGGGGCCGACGGCGTGGAATAATGGTGCGTGGTCTGCAAGTAATCCAGCCTGCGTAACAGTGCCCTTTAATTATAATCTTACGCCGACAGTTAGAGGTGTATCGGGTGTGGGTACGGTTGGCGGATCAATTGATTCTGTTATTCCTGATGTTGTTAATGACGTGCCTGGTAATACTGCTGGAACAACTGATTCTCCGGCGGTAGATTGGGAGATGCGGCGCATTGAGGTAGCGCCGGGGGGTTCTATTCCAATGACAGTTCAATCAAATGGTAGTTCGCCTTGCGCACACTATGGTAATAACTGCATAAATCCGGTAAAGGGTAGTGGCAATCGAACATTCAATCCAGGTTCAGCGCAACCTGCGTTACCAACTTTGAATGGCGAAACAATTCGTGCGGATACACCTGTTGGGACGCAGATTTGTTACACGCTTTCCGTGCGACCTTATTCGCAGGCTAATGGCAATTGGCGCCATAGTATACCTGCGTGTATTCGGGTGAGCAAACAACCTAAGATTCAG
>JALRDA010000014.1 GCA_023257145.1 Candidatus Saccharimonadia bacterium
GGAGCGTCGACGTGTTATCAGACATCCACCCCTCCATATTCCCCTCGAGAGTCTGGGCAAACATCCCGCCAGGTAATTTCAGCAGCTGGCATGACCGCGCTTTCTCATTCACGTCAATTCATGAGCGTACGGCGAAACGCAATTATCGTCAGCGTTGTTGCAGCAGTGGTTGCCGGCTCACTGACTGTCGAGGCACTTCGACAACATACGATGGATAAAACGGCCGTCGTCGCTACCGATCCCAATAAAATCCTGGAAAATCTAGAATATCAAACGGTTATCCCAAGCGGGAAATCGATTAGCGATCTTGGGGGTTGGCGACGTATTAGTCCACCCAATAGTCAACCCGTCTTTGCCTATGCAGACAGTATCGAAAGTATTTCGATCAGCGTTAGTCAGCAGCCTTTACCGCAATCATTCAAAGCCGACACCCAAGGGCAACTTGCCGAATTGGCCAAAAAATTTAATGCAACCACGAAAATCGATACTGATAACAGTGTGCTGTATGTCGGTACATCAGCAAAAGGCCCACAGTCAGCCCTATACGTAAAAAATGGCCTGCTAATTCTCATGAAATCACAAGAAAAAATTACTGATGACGGATGGGAAAAATACGCTAAATCTCTGGGCTAGCGAAGCGCCGTCTTACATAAAATACTCCTCGCTTGGTATAGACGAGGAGTATTTTATATCAATCACTGATAATAGTTACGGCGCTTTGTATTTTTGAATAGACTGAGCGACTTTACCGTCAGCTTTCAGATTTTCATAGAAGAGAATCTGGTCCTTAGAGATGATCATTTGATCTTCTGGACCATGAATCTCGTCACCTAATTTAATAAGCTGCACATTACTTTGATCTGTCGAAGTTTGCTGAGGATTTTCAGAGCCTGCCTGTCCACTATTTTGCGTCTGTAAATAGTAGATGTCGGTCAGTTTGACGTACTCATTGTTCATTGGCTGTAGTTTACCAAAGTACACCTGGCCGTTTGTGAAAAATACCGCCTGATACTTACTTTTATCAATCGCGACGCCTCCGGTACTCATCTTTGACCATAGCAACCATCCACCCAGTCCAACGATCAGTACAATGGCGACAACAACTAGAGGTAGTGGAAAGCGTTTAGTCGTTTTACGTTTTTTCGACACAGGAGATGTGGCAGGTTGCTGCGGAGCAATATTTTGTGGCTCAGGGACAGGCTGGAATTCTTCTTGACGCCGCGTTGCCTCTGGCCTACTCGCAATTCTTCTATCTGCCGGTTGTGGCATACGAAATGGTCCCCCATCCATGTCTATTTCTCCAATTTCCCATTACTGTTGCATTTATCATACCACACTCTAGCCATGAGCGCGATGATCGTTTTTTTCTAAGATTAACAGATGTCATATGACCCGCTAACAACATCGCTGTAAATAGAAAAAGGGTATCACTACCCTTTTTCTTGATTCGTATAACACTACTACTATAGCGCCGCGTGAGGCGTTTCGCGCTTTGTTGCAAATCCAAAGTATAGCGCAGCTGCAGTAATGATAAGGTGCAGGAATATATCTGCGACATTATGCGCAACAATACCTAGAATGGCACTATCGCCGTAGAATAGTCCTAGTAGTGTTACCAAACCATAAACAACGCCAAATACCTGGAAATATAGCCGTGCGTTCTTGTGTGTACGCGACAACGCTAACGCTGCAATACCCGATAGTAAGTGGATTGCATTGTGAACACCGTTAACGGCAAAAATACCTAATAAATGACCATCAGGGGTAAACGCTGGGATAAATCCTAGAATACCTACCAAGATGAATACTACACCAAATGTAGTTGCTGCTTTTTGTACTAAAGTCATACTCATTCTCCTTCTGTTGTTATGAACTTGCCCTTATCATCGTTTACTTTTGATTTTGTGACAGTAATATATATTACAAAAGTGACGGACAATAAATGACAAATACCGGTCAACAATCCTAGAGACGCTTTCTAGCAAATAGCGCTCGCACATCCTTGTTGTGGAATACGATCCCACCATAGATGTAGAAAGCCAGCTGTGCAAGATTAACGATAAAACCAATCGTAACTAGCATTGCCACAAGTAGCGACTTGCCAGCAAAGAGTGTTGCAATTAAAGATATCTGCATCGGCAGACTAATTAACGTCAATAATCCTGATAAGATTACTAAAATAGCAAAAATATTAAAGATAGCATAAGCCATCCAGTTAAAACGTAAAATTCCAATACCAACAACTATCTGGAAAACTGCTGCTGCTATCAAAAAACTATTCGTGTACGGATAAACCGCTGCGACAGCCATCAAAGCGCCGAGCACAATAATTACTATGCCAATCACTTTTACTTTATTGTGATTTTTTCTAGTTTTATCTAACGCTTGTATCTCTTCAGAATTCGGCTCGTTGTAACTATTTGCTACAGTATATTCCTGAACACGATCATCTGGAGCATGAGCAACTTCCGCCCCAGCGACGCCGTCCTCTGCTATATCAGCAAATGCGCGAGTGACCATATCAGACGACCAACCCGACGACACGAGCACCTGTGCAATCGCATTGTCGTCAAATCCGTTTTGTCGCTGCGTCATAATATATGTTTTTAATTGAGTAAGATCAGGTTTCATAATCACGTTATTATAGCAAAATATGGCAAATAAAAATCAAAAACCATAAGTGTTTTGAGATTCAGGCTAATTAATTTTGCCTAAAGCTTGCGGACAGTTGCGATACTCGCAAACATTTCGTCCACACTCACCTGCGCCTTATTTAGACCATCACCCGCATAATATGACTGCTCGGGGTTTTCGCCAATCGTTTTTGGCAGCGCAGCCCACTCTTTCGAAAGATTATGTGCAAATTCTTCACGACTAATCTTACTGTCGACATAATCGCGAATCCCACGGCGCTCCAGCAACGCTACCGCCAGCTTATCTTGCAATGCCTCATCAAACACTTCCGTGCCTGCAATATTTAGCTGAGTAACCAATCCTCGCAGCGTCGAGTCAATAAACTGATATCTACCCACTGCCGAACTGGCGTTGCCCTGTGCGACAAACTGTGCCTGCCATGCCAGCACTTCATCAACAGTCATTGCTGTGAACTGTACCGACGTATTGGCTGAATTACCGAAATAGGCATTATAGTTATACTTGCTTTCAACTTTTGCAATCGTATTAAGTAATTCTGAGGTGTAAAGCTGCTGTGCCTTTTGCATACTCAGTAGTATAAATGATCCCGCGATTCCTAGTACGAAAAGTACCGCTAAATTCGCCGGCTTTAATAGTAAGCGACTAGCGTACTTGCGCTGTTTTTTAAAGCGCCGAACAATTGTTTTATATAGCGTCCGTTTATATCGCATCCATTATCAATTATAGCTTCTTCAACCATATTCGTCATGTCATGCAGCGGGGCGTTATTTGTTTGCGTTATCTAGAGTTGTGATATTTAGCCGATCGCCAGGCTCTGGTATTGAATGTATTTTTTTAACAACGTTGTAGCCATCTTCTCTGCTGATCACTTTTTCGATTGCATCGATTTGGTGGTCAACTTTAACAATAAAGTCATTTCGACTCAGATGTAACTCGCGGTATTTACTAAGCCGCAACGAAATGCGAACTGCACATTTTTCGTCCGAACACTCACATTTAAATTCAATTAGCAGTAAATCATCATGCAGCAGGTCTAGATTACCGTCCTCTTTGTGCATCACATCCAACGCATCTAAATCGGATCCTAATTTCTCGTTCAATCGACGAAAAATCATCTCATTCTCTATCTGTTTGCGTTCTGCACTAGATATCGCCATGCATCTATTAAAACATTATCGGCATGCTAATGGCAATTATAGCGCAGGGTCAGGAACGGTGATATTGCACTCAGGACCGCTAGATTGATTAGCGGTAAATGCTAGGGTTGCACCCGGAATACCACACTGCGTATCGACCCCCTCTAGCTGATAGCGCAAGTTGTTTGGTGAGACGAACAAAATTCCCGTTCGATAGCCATCTGTCGAGTTTCTATATACTCTTGCTGTACTGGGATTTGGCAGACTTTTCGCGTAATTCAGCAACCCGGTATTTGCAGCGGTATTCTCGGTATAGACTCGATTATCCCAACACAAACCACCAGGATACGTCGTCCCTAAACAGTAGTTTCCGCCACCAGGATACACGTCATAATCAACTGCGTAGGCGGAATATAACTTGATGTAATCTTTGACCGCCGAAATAGTCTGTGTATTCCGAGCACGCTGCTGCACACCATTAAAAGCAACGATTGTAATGGCAGCCAAGATGCCGATGACAACGATAACAATCAGCAGTTCAACGATCGTAAAGCCTCTTTGATGTATTTGTTTTGCCCACATGCTATTAATAAGTATAGCAAATCTGCTAGTGCTTATTTCTAGTTCGATCGCTGCGTAGACTTCATGGTAGTAAAAAACGGATTTAAATGACGGTTGCGATACGCATGCACAGCCACAAAGACCAGTAATACGCCAGCAACAATAAACGCAGTCATACCGGTCGAAACCGCAGAAGGAGTTTGAATCTGCTGAACACCGATGGCAACTATCCCCCAAATACAGGCGACTAGCACTTCACGAATATTTCGTTTTATTAACAGGACCGCAAGAACTAACCCCAGGCCCACCAATACAATATTTGCAGCCACGGCAGATACGTATACTCCAACCGATGCGAGCCAGCTTGCAATATTCACCACACTCGCAACTGTCACCCAGCCCGTATAGAGCATTAATGGCCACCATACACAGATAATGACTTTGGCTGGCGGATTATCCATTGCGATCTTAAGGCGCCACAACAGCACGTATAGTGACGTCGTAAGTAACAGCAATATACCGACAGACAACCCGGTCTGATCTTGAACAAACACATACGTCCACAAGCCGTTACAAATACTCGCAATGATAAACAGTGGGCCGGCCATTTGCGGCAGTACATTCTCCGCTTTTTGTCGCAACAGATCGCGCGCTTGATACACCACAAACACAACTAGTAGTACATAGATCAGTGACCAGATTGAAAATGCGTACGTCGCCGGTGTCAAAGCTGTCGCATATTTATCAGAAATTTCATTGATAGCCGGAACATTTAATATCTGCGCGGCAACCAAAAAATTCATCACCAACGCAAATACAAGCGCAAGAATATTTCCAATTTGCCAAAGTCTCTTCATATTCTTATTGTAGCAAACGCCAGCTCTCAATCGATTACGGTCAACCCAGTGGTCATGCTACACTTGAACGTATGTCTGATCAACGACAGCGCAATATTACCGAAAAGCCGTTTAGCGGCAACGCCGTACTCTATGTCATGTCTCGTGACCAGCGCGCGCAGGACAATCACGCGCTCTTAGCAGCACAGGCACTTGCAAATGAAAAACAGGTGCCGTTATACGTATTATTCGTTCTGAAAAAGATCGAGTCTCGCTCGCGTGAACATTATCAATTTATGCTTGATGGCCTAAAACATCTGCAACAATCATTGGCCGACTACGGCATTCCTTTCATCATGCGATCGGGCGATGCCAACAGAGAGATTCAGTCATTTGCCAAGGAAATTAAGGCTGGGGCTATTGTATTCGATTTTAGCCCACTCCAGTTTGCACGCGCACTCGTCGATCAAGTTGCTAAAGAATACGACGGACCAGTCTCGGTTGTTGATGCACACAATATTATCCCCGCATGGGTCGTCTCAGATAAGCAGGAATATGCCGCGCATACAATGCGCGCAAAAGTTCACAAGAACCTCGAAACATACCTAATCGAGCCACCAAAATTACAAAAACAATCCAAACCGCAACTGCTTCCTGATTCAATGACCTTTGACGACGCACAAAAGATCGTTGATTCGATGAACGCCTGTGGTATTCGTGGCACATGGCAATCTGGTGAATTAGCAGCCCTGCAACAGCTTGATGTCTGCATCGATGATTTAGAACATTACGCAATGGGACGCAATAACATCGCCATTGACCAGCAAAGTGGACTCAGCCCCTATTTGCACTTTGGACAAATCAGTTCACTGCGCATCACGCTCAATGTCATGCACAGTGTTACACAGCCACCGCTACTTCTTGCCAAGGCCAAGCTGCTAGAAGTTAGCGACAGCCCTAGTCGCGAAGATGGCATGAACGCCCTCTTTGAAGAAATGATTGTCAGAAAAGAATTATCCGATAATTTCTGTCTCTACGCTGATGACTATACCTCACTAAAAAGCGTTCCCGCTTGGGCACAAAAATCACTCAATAAACATCGCGATGATCCACGTGATTTTATCTACACCCTAGAACAATGGGAGCAAGCAAAAACACATGATGAGGTTTGGAATGCCGCGCAACTCGAGCTCACTAAATACGGAAAAATGCATGGCTACATGCGTATGTACTGGGCCAAAAAATTATTGGAATGGTCAAAGACCCCAGAGGATGCGCTGCGAACAGCAATCTATCTCAACGACACTTATTCAATTGATGGCGGCGATCCAAATGGATATGTTGGCATTCTCTGGTCTATCGCCGGACTCCATGATCGACCATGGTTCGAGCGATCCGTCTACGGACAGATCCGCTATATGAACAGCTCGGGCCTGCGCAAAAAATTTGACGTCGACGCATACATCGAACGCATTCACTCACGCTAGATCACACAGTACTCGTCTCGGCCATTTCTTTAATTCGCTGCAAAGCTTTTGGGTACGCAGCATTAAAATACGCCTCTAGGTCCTGTGGAACATCAAACACGGTTTTCAAGGTTGTTACGCTATCATTCTCAGTCAGTATGTATTCTTCCTTGCCACCTATCCATTCTTTATTACGCTTCTGTTTACCAGTAGATTTAGT
>JALRDA010000052.1 GCA_023257145.1 Candidatus Saccharimonadia bacterium
AGCAAGCGGCGGCAGCATCATCGGCCTCGCCTTCATCTTGGCGCCAGCCGTAGTCCCGGCTCGCTTGCGTCCACGGAACACGTCCGCCTAGGCGAACCTCGCCGTCGCGGAATATCCGCCCCCGAAAATGGCCCTCGAAGAGATTAAATCCCTTCGACAAGCCACTTCGGGGGGCCATTTTCATAACAAGCTAAAATACCCGCTATTTGCTGAGTATTTTAGCTTATGGCACGTTTAGTGATCGTGCTCGTCAGCGTCAGCATCTTCTTTAGTAACATGCACTGTGCCGTGTGGATGTTCGGCCGGCGCGTAAATTGAATACACCTTTAATACCTCGCCGCCAGTATTCACTAGATTGTGCCATGTGCCCGCTGGAACAAAAATAGCGTCGTCATCACTTGCCTGCTTTTCTTCAAGATTATCCTCTGATGGCCCCATGAATACAGTTGCGGCACCTTGCTCAATTCGCAGAAACTGATCATGGTCATCATGTACTTCCAGCCCAATGTCATGGCCTGGCTGGATTGCCATGACCGTCACTTGCAGATTTTTACCCGTCCACAACGTCGTTCGATAATTTTCATTTTGCAGTGTCGCCGACTCGATATTTGCCACATATGGCGCTGGCCCGTAATCAGTATTTTTCGTCATACACCCTCCTTTTTTGTATTGTCTATTACCTATCTATTATAGGCAATTAGTCGCCTTAGGGGAAACGGATATAAATACGGTATAATAACAGACATGCCCCGATAGCTCAGTTGGATAGAGCAGAGGACTTCTAAGCCTAAGGTCGCTGGTTCGAACCCAGCTCGGGGTACCAATTTTTTGTTATACATAGAAATTATTGATACTTATATAAACTACGTTCAGAATGCGCAATTTGGATCAGCGCATTCCTAAGTGCTTCTTCCAGGCTAACTTGTCGGCTAATATTACCGCCCGTATATCGAGACCACGTGTCACGGTTGTCGTCAGGAAGATTAAACTCTTTATCAAAATAAGCCATGATTTCATCGTGCTTTTGCCCTGCATTCATACGACTAACGACAGTCTTGGGTAGCATCAGCCCACTAGAATAGCCTACTCGCTCAGTCCCATCGTGTGAAATCACAACCGCCCACGCCTCTTCGAATATATTGCCGTATCGCTCGACAATGCCACTTTCAATACCGATATAGTAATCGGCACCAACTTCTTTATAGCATTCAGCCGCACGATTATACGCGCCTTGATACGTCTCTTGGTTATGTGGAGCTTCCGGAACCCCCGACAGAGCGTTTCTGCCCTCAACTACCATATCCTCAATACTCAAAACACTGCTAAATACACTGAGGGTGACATCGATTTTCTTCTGATTCTTTGTGCCAATAATAATCTTCATTGATCTCATTATGTCATACTGCACAAGACGGTTCTAACTTGGGCTATTGTGCTATACCATTTCTGTGACACATAAAAAATATAATTTGATACAATCAGTTCATGTTAAGAGACTATGTATACACTCTCGATCCATCTTTACTCGAGCACACCCTTTCTCGGTTTGATGTCTTAATTCCGGCTGAACAGCACAAACATGCTTTAATTCAATTTCAGGTATTAACGCCAGATTCATTTATCTGGAAATTTTTAATTGATGGAGTGGTTTATTATTTATACGCTGAGGATTATATTCAAGGTCTAAAATTTGTACATGACGAAATTAATCACTATGCCGTTGAAAATTCGCAAATTGAATTTGTTAAAGCTAAACATCAAAAACAATTTGACGACACAGATCCTGCAAGAAATACAGCAGTATATAAAGAACCTGAAGATTACGATGAAATGAAACTATACGCAGTAGATTCAGGATATGATTTTGTCTTTCTATGTACATCCAACGAAGATGCTAGCAAAGTCTTCTTCAACAATTAAATGTGCTTTTTTGTTTAGATCTAACTTCGCATATTATGTTGTACTACATTTTTGTTATTGTTACCTGTTAAGATAGATTCATGACTGCCCTAAAGACGACATTGCCTAGCCTGACATTAATTAAACCCAACCCTATATTACACGCTCCAATAACGTTGAGCTGGTTTAACTCTGAATACGGCACGGAAACATTATTACTAATGGGTAATGCAGAGCATGAGATTGAAGTAGCTACAATAGATAGCGAAATACAGATCTTAGAAGAATTCGTCGAACTTGAAAATAAAAACAAACAACTGACATGGATGATCGAGTTTGAGAAAGGCATTATCGGTGTCGCATGGATTGAGTTGACCAAAAATCATAGTGTTCTACCGCCAAGCATACATTTAATGATCGGCGATAAAGACTATCGCGGTCGAGGAATTGGTGAAGCTACAATGACATCACTTATTCATTACATTACAAATAGTATGGATACGAATGTCATTTACTCTCGTCATTTAAGTAGTAATGTTGCTGTAAAAAATTTAATGCGAAAGATTGGTTTCGATACTGATGGCGAATCATATGTTGACGACAACTCACTTGAATGGCAAAACGTTAAGCTGACATTAGCGCTTTAGAAGGAGTTGCATGTCTTACTCCCAAAAATATGCGCTAGTGCAATTCTTTCAACAAATCGACGAAGGCGAGAGCTTTCCTATGACAGAATGGCCACTTCATATTACGGTCGCAGATATATTCGCCATTACCGTCACAGATGATTTAATGGCAGACCTGGAAGGCTATATCAACTTCCAGCCATATACAAATTCATATATCAAGGATGAGGGTATATTAGGTGTCACACCCGTATGGCTACTACAAAACACACTAGAACTTCAGAAGACGCATGACACACTTGTCGGTATTGTAGAGAACCATGGAGCAGTATTTAACACGCCTGCATTTACGCGAAGTGGCTTTATTCCACACATCACCAAACAGGCACATTCAAATCTAAAAATTGGCGACAAAATTAGCCTTAGCACTACGTCGTTGGTCGACTTCTTTCCTGGCGAAAATTGGCAACAAAGAAAGGTCATCAAGTGCTTCGGCCATAAATAAACAGACGAATCGCCAACAATACTCATCATTATGCGCGATCATCATGAAATTACTCAAATCAGATCGAATCTTGACGACATACTGCTTATGCTACATAATTCGTTGCAAGCATGAAACAGCAACGTAGTACATCCATCTACACCACGATACAAAATAAAGGTTTTACTGTCGTGGAGTTATTAATTGTCATTTCTGTCATTGGCATTCTTGCAAGTATCATCTTTGTTGCTTATAACGGCGTTCAAGACCGCGCGCGTGCAGCAGCTATCACAGAAGGATTCAAGGAAATCAACGATGGCTTTCAACTCATGGCAGTAGAAGAAAGGATAAAAACTTGGTGGCTAGATGAAGAATGGTGGGTCGATGAAGGCCCCAGCTACACAGGTCCGCATGATCCATATATTAAAGATGTCATTGCAAACACAAATCTTAAGTACTTTTTAAAATCAGTTCCAGAAGTTAAGGGGCTAGATTCAAGTGTTTGGAGGTATGATAACGATGGCAACACATACGATCCCAGCGAATGTCTAGCGTCAAGCAGCGGAGTTAATGTATTTATGACAAGCGTCAAACAAAACATTGCGCAAATGGTCGACAAATCTCTTGATGACGGAAACCTATCTTGCGGAGCGGTACGCTGGAACCCAGATTCTGACAATCGCTTATTATATTCGATCAGCAATACGCCAAACTTTCCATAGTTTATAATCACATCACACAATGAGCCTGACTATTACTTAGTCGAAGCAATAATTGACATCAACTTACTTATGCTTTATACTCTCTTTTAATATGACTGCCAAGGGAACAGCACTGTCACACAGGTTCGCTTCTCGTGATGGATTTACCATTGTCGAACTATTGATTGTGATCGTCGTTATCGGTATTCTCGCTGCTATCACAATTTTTGCCTACAATAACATTCAAGACCGAGCCCGGGCAAACTCAGTCGTTGTTGGATTTAAACAGATTGATAAAGCGTTTCGAATGATGGCAATCGAACAAGATAGAACGACTTGGTGGGGCGATGCTAGTGCCAGCCTTACGGGCACTAGCAATCCGTTAATCGCTGATATCATAACTGCAACAACCTTAAAAAACTATCTACAAAAAGTTCCAGCCACGCCTGGTCTGGATAACGGTTTCTGGTGGTACGATAACGACAATGACACATATAATCCGTCTGAATGCCTTGCGTCAACAACAGGTGTAAATATTGCATTCACTAATGTCAGCCAAAAAATAGCCCTTCAAGTTGATAAAACATTAGACGACGGTAACCTCTCATGTGGCAAGGTTCGCTTTAATTCATCTTCAACAAGTGGTGATCGTATTTTTTATTTACTAAGTGAAGGTCCCCAGATATAGGGTCTATTACGGCAGGATAGCGCTACTAGTGTATTACACCAAGCAGCGCCACAGCACAGTCGAGGCACATCTATTAAAGTGGTTGATTTTACGACTCATAACAAATAAGATTTGTTGACATTTTATATCTTTTATGATAATATAAATATATGACAAATAGCCACGAGTTTCAGCACTTGTTCGATCAAATGGATGATGCAATAGCCGATGCTACTACTGACGACCTTGATTTCACAATGGAAATAATGCAAGAAGAGCTAGATACTATTGAGCGTGAAAAAATTATCCTTTCTGAACTCAAGCCTCATATGGACGACGTAGAAATACTTGAGACAATTCTACATAAAGGCAACACTCCAATGACAGCGTCAAATGCGATGTCCAATCTTGATACACTCCTCGATCAACTAGACTTAAGTCCTGACGAGCATCGCGTCGCTGTTTCATATATCAGTTCTTTACTTCATGCGATCAGCGCTATCGAATCATGCCAAAGTCTACCAGATATTTATAGCAAACGAGATGTGCAGGCACGAATCCTGACGAATAACTTGCTTAGTCATGACGATAAAAATGCGTTGATTCAGACGTCCAATACGCTCATTCATGGACCAGGTGTCGACCTAAACAACCCAGATGACGTGCTAAATGCGATCAACGAAAGAAAAGTAGAGCAAGACCGAAGCGAGGGCAGCACGGCCTCTAATCGTAAAAAGAGAATAATTATTGATAATGAGCTGTCTAAATTCAACCTGCGCACAGACGACCCCGAGTACTTTCTTATGACATCGATGGCCATGTTTCAACTCACAATAAATATGAGTCCATCACATATAGTCGACTCAGCTAAAGAGCATCTAGAAGCATTAGGTATTGATCAAGAAGAATACCTCGAATCTATCAAAGTAATCCAGCAGAGATTAAACAGCTCTATAGACGATTAGATAACATAGCCATTTATAAATAAAACATACTTCCAATATTCATCTCTGGCAACCAAAATAAAATAGATTATTGATCTAGAACACTCGACATGACGCTCGATCATCAAAAGATAGACCTTGATAGATTTTGAGAATTAACGCGCGACGGGCTTTCACCTGCCGATGACATCAAAACCTACAGTAAGCTACGTGTCATCGATGAGCTGCGCACTTTTCTACTTAGTCAATCATAATTGGCGTTGTAAGAAATAAGTCCAAAATTTATAGAGGCGCATGGATATCTAGGTAAGATATCTTACCAAGCCGCTTTGGCGTTTTCTTTACAGTCGTACGTGGGCAAAAGCTCGAAACGTAAACGAAAGGAAGAAACTATGAGTACTAATGATTCTCTAGCAATCCAATCAAGTAAAGTTTTTAATAAGAAAAGCGCAGTAGCCGCAGCAATTATCACCGGTTCAATTGCCGCAATGTTTGCCCTTACACCAGCAACACATGCGCTCGATAACCTTAATCTAGGCACCGGCATCAGCTCGCAGGATGGCGACGAGTCACAATCAGTTGGCGTTCGTGCTGCAACCGAAGATGGTCTTGAAAACCTTGGCGTCGGCACAAATCTACAGAACAAAGATGGTGATGAGTGGCAGTCACTCAATACCAACGTTGAAGCGACTGACGATCTCGAAAATCTAGGTACAAGTGTTAATGCAATGAATAAAGATGGCGACAAGTGGCAGAATCTAGGCACTGACGTCGCGACGACTGATAACCTTGAAAATATTTCTGCAGGCGCTTTAGGACAGACGCAGGATGGCGACGAGTCTAACAGCCTAGGGGCAAACGTGCTAAGCACTGACTACCTGCAGAACGCCTCTACTGCTGTGCAAGGCACAAGCACTGACGGCACTCAAAAAAGTCAGTACGGAGTAAACTTTAGCTTCGATGAATAGTAAATAGCTCTCACCCTTACATCTCTCCACAATATGCACCCCACCACGGGTGCATATTTATTTGCGCAAAATTTTATCCATCGATTTACCTCTTGCGAGCTCGTCAATCAATTTATCGAGGTAGCGGATTTCTCGCATAATAGGATGTTCGATGTGCTCGACCCTCACCCCACATACGACACCCGTAATCAATTGCCGAAGTGGATTCATACGTGGCGCCGTAGCAAAAAATGTCTGAAAGTCCGTACCGGACGTTATTTGCACTTCGAGTTGCCGATCATCGTACCCTGTCAGCCAGCAAATAATTGTATCTACTTCGTGCTTTGTTCGCCCTTTGCGAACAGCCTTGGCGACATAATGCGGATAAACACTGGCGACACTTATCGTGTATATTCGATGATTTTCCACGCTAGTCATTCACCGTCATATCATAAAGCTTTCGCACCGTATTTGCGTTACGAATTGTGACACTGTCATATGATTTCGTCCCGACAATTTTAGACCAACGAGTACGGCTAAATGTTTTTATCGGAGCCGACCAAAAAATAACGCTTCCATAAAATGCAATCTGCTCATATTCAGGTTTCGCCTCGCCTACTTGGTGAATAATATCGTGAGTTTTTGCTGGTGCAATAACAAACAAAACATTATGCTTTGACCCCTCGTCAACACCCCACCACTCAGGCGCATGTCTAACCGCATCATGCAGTTCGGTGGCCGGTATGACAGCTACGACGGTTGTAACACCAAATTGCTCGGCCAGCATGCGTTCAAATATGCCCACCAGCTTTGGTACATCCGCAAGCTCGGACGAAAACAGGACATTACCACTATTGATATAGGTTGAGACTGCAGTGAATCCGCTCTCTTCGCACAAATCCTTGAGTTTGCTCATAGAAACAGCATTATTACCACCAACGTTGATGCCTCTGATTAATGCAATATACCGTGTCATATGTAACAGTATACCAGGATGACTACCCATGCAGCAGATAGACGAAGTGAACTATATTACTGCAGTCTGGTATTTATAAGCGCATACTAATCCTGCAATCATTAATCGGAGGAATTAAAACTATGGCAGAAGAATATGACAGCCTGCACCACATGCGCCGAGATGTGCACGAAGCACATACCAGTTCGCAAATAGCAAAAGTACTTGCTACGCTTGCAATGGTTGCCGCTGTTATCGCGCTGGCTATTGCATTGTGGGCTATGGATAAGGCCGGTGAAGCACAAAGCACGGCAAACCGTGCATCCGAAATTGCTGAGCAACGTACCGAATAATACCCAAGTCGGCGAGCTATCTCTTCAGTCACCGCTGAGGCTATTAAGTGCACTAAAATACTGGAGGACACATGACAGATTCCCACACCAACCATACCGCGCTACTGATCATCGATATGCAGAAAGCTTATTTTCATAACGATGCCTTAAAAGAGCGGCAAGATGAACTGACATACAATACAAACGCTATGATTTCATTGGCACATGTTCAGTCTATGCCGGTATTTAATATTCGAACAGAGCATCAAAAAGACATAGCCACATGGACCCTCAATATGATGAATGATCATCAGGGGTATCTGTTTACGGATGAGGACGACAGCCAAAATGTCCCTCATTTAAATATAAAAAACACTATTGAAGTTATCAAAACGCGTGATAGTGCATTTCACGGAACAATGCTATCTACCATGCTTAAAAACCACTCGATAGATACGGTTATTCTTTGCGGCGTATCAACGCACACATGTATTTTTCAAGCGGCTTCAGATGCATATGCAGCAAATATAAATGTTATTATCGCAGGCGAAGCAACAGCGAGTCATCAGCCGAAATACCACAAAACCGCCCTTGATGTTCTAGGATTAGAATACCGTCAGGCGGTTATGACCAATGCATCCCTAAAGAAGTATATTCAAAATAATCGTAAGTAAAATACTAGCGATAATGCTGATTATAATGCTAGGCCAAAGGAAGAATTTTACACGTACCTTTCCCGTCTGGTCTTTATACATGTTCACCTCCTTGTGATGGATTATTTTAATTACGGAGTCGTTGTCGAACCACTAGGAACGGTTGGAGTCGATGTTGTACCACCAGTTGTGCCGCCACTGAACATACTAAACCCACCGAACATAAAGAACAGTACGACCAGCAGCAATACAACAACGATCGCAACCCAGCTGCTACTCGAGCGACGCTCGCGTGGTGCGTCGGTATTATCAATTACTACAGTTTCTTTTTCAGCCATTTGTAAATCCTTTCATTAAATGTTTGTACGATCATATACGGATCGCCAAAGCTCGTCTGTGAAATAATTAACAAATCATTTAATTAAAGCGTCTGGCTACGGCTGAATCGTCATGTCGCCTGCAGCTATTGCATTCGCCTGCTGCTCGGTGCCTAGTATTTGCTGGACTTGATTGAGTGTAATTTCGATTGTACTGCCAGGAGCGACAGTGCCGGATAACATTTGTTTCGC
>JALRDA010000102.1 GCA_023257145.1 Candidatus Saccharimonadia bacterium
GAGAAACGAACATGGCTTTTGACCAAATGAAAATGTTGAACAAATTGCGTAAAGCACAGAGCGACCTGAAGAAGGAAATTATTGAAGTTGAAGCAGGTGAAGGTGCAGTTGTGGTTCAGATCACCGGTGAACTAAAGATCAAGAAAGTTACCATCGATCCTGAGCGTGTTGACCTCGAAGACATCAACGAACTTGAGCACTGGGTTGAAATTGCCGTTCGTGATGGCCTTGCCAAAGCACAAGAAGTTGCTGCTGAAAAAATGAAGCCGCTCATGGGCGGACTCGGCAACCTAGGACTGTAGTCAGTCGTGGCACGCTTGCTGCCGTCGGCATTAGAAAAACTTATTGATGAGCTCGGTCGGTTACCGGGTGTTGGTTCACGTACTGCAGAGCGGTACGCCTACTATTTGCTTCGCAGCGAGCAGCGCATTAATGATTCGCTTGCAACGGCAATCCACGATGTTCACGCGCTCGTAAAGACTTGCCCGGTGACGTTTGCGCTCATTGACGCTGATCAAGACGTCTCGCCGCTATACAGCGATGGCGATCGCGATAAAACATTAATTGCGGTTGTCGAAGAGCCGCTCGATATTGTTGCCCTTGAGCGAACAGGGCAGTTTAAAGGCACGTATCACGTCCTCGGGGGAGCGATTAGCCCTATCGATGGCGTCGGACCGGAGCAGCTTCATATCCCGGAATTAGTGACCAGGATTCAAAACGATGACGTCAAAGAAATCATTATCGCAACAAATGCGAGCGTTGAAGGTGAATCGACTGCACTATTCCTCCAGAAGTATATTAAAGATGCAGGGATCACCATTACGATGAGTCGTCTAGCGCGTGGTATTCCTGTCGGTGTTGACCTTGAATATGCCGACCAAATCACGCTCTCACATGCTCTTGAAGGACGTCGCCAACTATAAGACATGAAGAAGCCCCGCTTCCCGTACCGATGGCTTCGGTAGGGAGGCGGGGCTTGGCACTTCAGACGAGTGTGGACTGCTTGGTGACCACCTTGAGCGGCGACTCGTGCTGCTCGTCCTGGAAGACACGGATGCGATCGTCCAGTTCGGCGATGAGCACATCGACCTGCTCCAGCTCGTAGTCGGGAGTGTCTCCCTCGCGCAGCTGGAAGCCTTGTCGCGTCACGTCGTAGTGATCGACACCGGCGTCACCAGCGATCAGCATCTGGAAATCGGTGCTGCCCGGCACCCCCGAGAAGGTGTAGGTAGCGTCCTTGAACCGAACGGCCGGGTCGCCGGATCCTTCGTACACCTCGATCAGTTCCGCCACGCGGTCGTAGAGACCGATGGCACGGATGCGGCGACGGCGGACGTGACTGAGGATGGCGATGCGACGACGGACGTTGCTGACGAAGCCGAACGCCATCATCAGCACGATCACCCAGAAGGCGAAGGCGGTCGATGACGTCCAGCCCGACTCGGCGCTGAACGACAGCAATCCGATGAGTGCGGCGATCGGTGCGACGACGAACACCACCAGTACGGTGATGAGCGCTGTCATGGCAGTGGAGTACTCTTTGGGTGAGAAGTGCATCATGCACTCCTTTCTAACTCGATTCCTTGCGGAAGAATGGAAATGGATGGTGCAGATAGCATGCATTATATCATATTTTACTTAAAATAGCAATAAGCTTATTCTTTTGCTGGTTTGCAATGAATACGAATTACTATCCCCATAACGACCGCTTACTGCAAACGTCCTCCTTTATTTTCTGCTACAATAAAGGGCAATGTTTGATGAATCACACACCCTCCTTACTGACGCAAAAAAAATTGTTGTTATCCAAGCCGAAAATCCTGACGGAGACAGTCTTGGAAGTGCCCTTGCTCTTGAAGAGATCCTTTCTGACCTCGGCAAAGAAGTCGTCCTGTACTGCGCCATCGATATCCCTAAGTACATGCACTACATTACCGGGTGGGACAGGGTCGTCAAAGACTGGCCGCGCGATGCCGATACGGCAATTCTGGTTGATACAACGAGCGCATTGCTACTCGTCAAAACACTCGAAACGTCTGGTGTCAGTCAATTCCTCGAATCACATCCAGTTATC
>JALRDA010000049.1 GCA_023257145.1 Candidatus Saccharimonadia bacterium
AGTGCCGACTATAGTCAGTTTGAGCTACGCCTGGCGGCGATTCTGGCTGGTGACGCCGAACTGGTCAACGACTTTAACGGTGATGTTGATATTCACACTAAAACAGCGAGCCAAGTATATGGTATTCCGATGGAAGAGGTGACAAAAGCACAGCGTCGCGACGCCAAGGTGATTAACTTCGGAGTGCTATATGGGATGAGTCCACATGGACTATCCGCTGCGACAGGGATGAGCTTTACGCAGGCAAAAGAATTTATCGATCAGTATTTTGCATTGCGGGCGCCTATTCGTAGTTATATCGATCTGACGCTGCAGCGTGCGGCAACTGATGGCTACGTAGAAACGTACTTTGGGCGTCGTCGTCCAACCCCTGACGTCAACAGCAGTAACTTTATGGTCCGCGAAGGTGCGAAGCGTGCTGCCGCTAACATGCCAATTCAGGGAACTGAAGCCGATCTTATGAAGATGGCAATGATAGAAGTTGATAAAAAACTAGGTGATTTGGGTGAACAGATCTTGCAGGTGCATGACAGTATCTTGATTGAATGCCCAGAGAAAAACGCCACTGCCGTAGCCGACTTGCTGAAAACAACAATGGAGGATGTCTATCCAGGGCTGGGGATTAAGCTACGCGTTGATGTTTCGACTGGTAAAAATTGGGGCGAGCTTTAGCATCGAAATGCTCTTGCTTTTTTGGTGATCTTGACACATAATCTAGACACCAATTAAAGGGTAGGAATAAGAAAATCCATGTCTGAACTTGCAGTGTTCCCGGGTGCTTCATCTGAAGAGGAATTGCCGTCAAATCAACCCAATACGACATTTGATCGTGTTGCCGCGTACTATGCCTGGCTTAACGCCAATCATGCCGCCGAAGCCAAAGAGCGAGAGCGCTGGGCGAAAAGTCCAGGTTATAACCCGAGTCTGCAGGTTTCAACACTGAAACCGTGGGATGATGAGCAGCTTGATGATGCGCAGAGACAACGGGTATGGCTCGGTGCGCAGCTACACGGAATGAACACCAAACAGCAAATCTTTTCACAAGCGGCAGCCTTAGTGTCAACCTCGCATGAACGAGCAAAATTCTATGACGATGTCTTATGCGACTACATCGGTGACCCTAAAAAGTTGGGGCAGTTTCGTGAGATTAGTCCGCAGAATAACCACACGCCCTTTGCGGATGTTAATTTTCATTACGATATTGGGGTGTTGAACGCGTTTACTGCCGACAAGATTGTGCACGTTCGTGAGACCCGCGACCCACAGGCGCGCACGCGCAGCCAAAAGTTGTTCATTGTCGTCGCAAACCTTGTTACTTTAGAGGTGCAGCGCCTCTACGCCGATGACGCCCCGCACATTGAGTCGCTCGGTAATCCACAGCAGCATTTTAATGAGATTATTCCACTAACATCAACAACGCTCAAGGGTGTTGAGTTACACCTCGGTAGTGATAGCGACGATCCATTGCAGCCATTTTTGGATGAATTAAGCCAGCATCAGCATACAGCTATGCGACCGCAGCTAATTAAATCGACAACAAACGGCTGGCTCTTTAAGCCAGAGGGATATGCCGAGCGCAGTAAGCTTCACCCAATTTCGCACTTGGAAACGGAGCGAGGTGTTTTATGGGCACTAGCTCAGGCGCGTGGGCTGGCGGTTAGTGATCGCGGCGCTATTATCCAGTCAGTACTGCAATCTGAAATCGAACAATAAGCATAATCATTGACATTTGCGAATAAAAGTGCTACAATTTACTTATGTATAAGAGTAGTTCATCACGGGTGGTGCCGATTGTCCTAGTTTTGATCGTCGTTGCAATTGCAATTGCGGCACTAGTTTCTGTTGGCCGGGCAATTTTTGGCGGTAACGATAACCAAAGTACGGAAAAAGTTGACCTAGGTGTCGAGTCACTTTTGAACACGTCGCCTGACCGCAGTGTGCGTATGACGGTTCGCGGTCCACTAGTTGCCGATGAGCAGTTTCGATCCTACCAAATCGCCGTTGATTCAAGTAGTCGACGTATGACAACCTATAGCGGATACCTTGATCAAACGCTAGAGAATACGCAACTAGGTAACAACACGAAAGCTTACGAGCAGTTAGCGTATGCATTGAACCGCGCAAACCTAATGAAGGGCGAAGAGCTTGAGGGTGAGAAGAACGATACCCGTGGTATCTGTGCGACAGGCAAAGTCTACGAATTCGAAGTCTTGCAGGGCAATAGCGTGATCAAGCGGTTGTGGACCTCAACCTGTAAAGGTTCGCAGGGATCCCTGAAGGCAAGTGTCAAGCAGATCGAAACCTTATTTACCGAACAGATCCCTGATAGTAAGAAATCGATTAGCAAAATCAACGCATAATCAAAATACCGCGTATACTAGCAATATGGTACGCGGTATTATTTTTGATTGCTTCGGAGTCCTTTACCAGGGAAGTCTTGAACATTTGCGTGATTATATTGCCGAAGAGGATCGGGCTGAACTAAAAAACCTATCCCTAAGCTCTGATTACGGGTACTTATCCCGTGAAGAATACATTGAACAAGTAAGTGTGCTAACGCACAAGGCACCAGCCGAAATAGGTGCGATCATGCGAGCAACGCATATTCGTAATGATGCACTGGTGGCGTATGTGCGTACTTTGCGACCAGAATACAAAGTGGCGATGCTCAGTAATGTTGGCCGCGGGTTGATAAACCAACTGTTTAGCGCCGAGGAGCTTGAGCAGCTATTCGATACCGTTGTTCTATCATGCGATGTTGGCATGGTCAAACCAGACCCTGATATTTATCGACTAACAGCTAGTCGACTGGGGGTGCTGGTAGAAGAGTGTGTCATGGTTGATGACATGCAGGATAATACGGATGGGGCTGAAGCAATCGGCATGCGTGGTATTGTATATAAAACAACAGACTCTTTTCTCTCTGATTTAAGTGGTGTAATAGCGACTTAAATAATATACTTGTGAAATAATATAATTGACATAAGCATCTTCATACAGGATAATGAAGAAAATTACAACAAAAGGAAGACAAAAATGAAAAGGCATACAGGGTACAAGCTTACTAGTGCTTTAGCAGTTGCTGCTATCGTCTTATCTCCGGTTGTCGCGTCTGCAGCGACTACAAACTCAACAGTGACCGCCACGGTCGCATCAGTTATTAGTGTGACATCAACA
>JALRDA010000063.1 GCA_023257145.1 Candidatus Saccharimonadia bacterium
GGTTGCACCTGGCGGGTCTATTCCTATGACTCAGCAGGAAAACGGTAGTGCGCCGTGCGCCCATTACGGAAATAATTGTGGCGCTGGGCCAAAAGATAGTGGTACTCGTACTTTTCCTGCGACATCCACAACGCTTGCAGCACTGAATGGTGAAACAATTGGTGCAAATACGCCCGTCGGAACGCGCATTTGCTACACGCTATCTGTGCGTCCATATTCACAGGCAAACAACAACTGGCGACATAGCGCACCTGTATGTATCAAAGTAAGTAAGCAACCAAAGATCCAAGTATGGGGAAATGATCTTCGTACGCGTGGAGATATTGAAACGGGAACAACAGTGGTCAATTCTGGTGGCTCTGATAAGCTATTTGGCAGCTGGGTAGAGTATGGCGGCTTTTCGGTGCGTGGCAACGATGGTTATGCTTCAGGTTCAGGATTAAATAATGGTAATAGCAACACGACAACGCAAGACGCATGGCATCGCCTGACATTTGCAAATGTTGATGCTAGCGGTGTAAGTGGGGGGTATGGTAATTTTGCTCTACCATCCAACATTCCAACAATAGCCAGTCAGTTTATTACTGCCTCGGCAGCCGGTAATTTTGGTGGTGGTAGTCTTAATTCGTTAAATAGTGGTAAATATAACGCCACTAACAGTCCAATAAATATTGATGCGAGCACGATAGGACAGTCGGCTGGTGTTGGCAAATCGATCGTTATTGTTTCAAATGGGACTGTTAACATCACCGGGAATATTACCTACGAGGGGAATGGTGGAAGTGATACGTTCACGGATATCAAGCAGATTCCACAGGTAGTTATTATTGCTCGAGCGATTAATATCCAGGGCAACGTGACGGAAATTAATGCTTGGCTACTCACAACCACCCCTGTCGGAATGATTAATACGTGTTCTGATGTGCCGTTGGGGGCGAGCCTTAATTCAAATGTGTGCAACCAAGCTCTTAAGATAAATGGCCCTGTGGCGACGCAGCATTTGCATCTTCGTCGCACTGCGGGGTCAGATGATGTCCCAAGGGCAGGTGACCCGGCCGAGATCTTTAATCTGCGTCCAGACGCGTATATTTGGGCTTATGGACGATCCAGTCAATCAGGCAAGGCGCAGACGGTCTATTCGGTGGAATTACCGCCGCGATTCTAGGGCGAGCAATAATCCTGAAAAGGGGCTTGCTTATCTTTATAAAGCTTATGTATAATGGGGACTAATATGAAACTACTAAAAGGCGTGGGCGACTTTTTTGCACTAGACATAGGTACCAATGCGGTACGCGTCGTGCAGTTAGCAAACAGCGGTCAGGATAGCTGGACATTGGTGCATTACGGCTACGCACCAGTCGATCTACAAACAACAAGTGCCAGCTCGAAAGAGTCGGAGCGACGGCTTGGCGAGATTATCATGACTGCGGTTGGGCAAAGTGGTATCAAGACGAAGAACGTTGCAATTGGTTTGCCGTCGCAAAAGACGTTCACGACAGTCATCGATGTACCTAACATGCCTGAGGCTGAACTAAAAAGCACAATCAAATATCAGATTGATCAATACATACCAATGGCAATTGATGAGGCAAAAGTTGACTGGGCGTTATTAGGGCAATCGGCACATAATCCCCAGCAACAAGAAGTACTTTTGGCGAGCACGGCAAATAGCTACGCTGAAGAGCGACTTGAGTTTATCGAGCAGCTCGGCCTAAACGTCATCGCTGCTGAACCAGATCCAATTGCAATGATTCGTTCATTGTTGCCGTCTGGCATTCAGGACGGACGATTGATTATCGATGTTGGTGAACTATCAACTAACCTGGTCATCACCTACAATGATTCACCTCGACTCGTTCGCACGATTCCAACCGGATTGTATTCACTCGTGAAGGCAGCTGTACAGAACTTGAACGTCCAAGAAGACCAAGCTCGTCAGTTTATCGTTAAATTTGGTCTTGCACCGGATCGCCTAGAAGGCCAAGTCTTCCGTGCGGTTGAAAATGTCCTTGAGGGATTCGCTGCAGAATTAACCAAGTCAATCAAATTCTTCCAGACACGCTACCCGAACACTCCAGTTGGCGGCATCTTGCTATCAGGCTATGCAAGCGTCATTCCAAAATTTGGTGATTACGTTACCGCTAAAACTGGTGTTGCTTCGACACAGGCTAATCCTTGGCAAAAAGTTCATGTTCCGCAAACAGATCAGCAACAGCTGGTGAGTATTGCGACTGAATTTGCAACAGCGGTTGGATTGGCGCAGAGGAGTAACAAGTAATGATTGAGATCAACCTTGTTCCTGACGTAAAGCAAGAACTTATCAATGCACAGCGAGTGCGCACAAGCGTCATTACGTTATCGATCTTTGTTGGTATCGCGGCAATCGGTGCAGTAGTACTTCTCGCTATTTACGTATTTGGTGTGCAAACTGCACGCGGATTGCTGAGTGACGACGCTATCAAAAAGGAAAGCACGAAACTTGCGCAGGTGGAAGATATTTCAAATATGCTGACAATTCAAAATCAACTCAGCAAGCTGCCGGCAATGCACGACAGTAAGAATATTGATTCACGTATCTTTGACGTCCTAACAACAATCAATCCAGCTGCACCAAATAATGTTTCGATCACTAATCTAACACTCGATTCATCGACAAAAGTAATCACTATCGAAGGGCAGGCGGCAAACGGCTACCTCGCACTAGAAGTATTTAAAAAGACAATTAACGCGACTAACTTTGAATTTTCAAAGGACGGCACAAAGCAAACTGTTCCACTAGCGTCTCAGATGAGCGATAGCGATCGTAGCTATGGCGACGACGCATCGGGCGCTCGCGTGCTGCGATTTACACTTTCGTTTACGTATCCTGATGAACTATTCTCTCGAACAGCCGAAAACACGCTTATTGTTGCACCAACACGAACGAATGTGACAGACTCATTCGTTGGCGTTCCAGACAGCCTATTCACAAAAAACCCAAACACTACCGGAGGAAATAACTAATATGGCTAGTCAAGAATTAGCATTACGCAAGCGACAGCAAATCGCAAACGCCAATCGTATGATGTTTATTTGGGTAGCTGCAGTTTCAGCAGTGGTGGGTATCGCGATTGTTAGCTCGGTTTTCTTGTTTCAAAAAGCTGCTTTCAATGAAAAGGTGTTGAGTGTTAAGTCTAAAACCGCCTCAACGCTTCGCGCAAATAATAACGCGATTCCAGAACTGCAAAAACAGATTAATGTTTTAAATACAAATCAGGCGCTTAAGGATTCGATGGCACCCAACCAACAACAGCCGGCGCGTGTCGTTCTAGACGCACTGCCTGCCGATGCTAACTCATCCGCATTTGGTGCATCACTACAAGAGAAATTCTTAAATGATCCAGCCTTAAAAATTGAATCCTTGCCAATTGATTCTGTCGCAGGTGTTGAGTCACAGACTTCAACGAATGTTGAAAATGCCGCAAGTAGCACTACTGATTCTGGTGATGCAGCGCATGAGATTACCTTTAGATTTAGTGTTAGTGCCGACGCGAATAACGCCAGTGCGCTTAAGAATCTGTTGCAGAAACTAGAGCGATCAATCCGCGCGATTGATATCCTATCGCTAAAAATCGAAACACAGGGTAATCGTTTGTTGCTGTCAGTCGAAGGCCGAGCGTTCTATGAGCCAGCAAAAACAGTTGAACTAAAAGAAAAGACGGTAAAGCCATGAAAAAATCTGATATCGCGATGATTATCTTAATTGCTTCTGTGAGTATATTGGTGGCGTACTTCGTTGCGAAGGGGCTTCTCGGTGACGTAAAGAGTCAGTCTGTCAAAGTAAAAGTTGCAGACCCCATCAGTTCCGAGGTAGAGCAACCTGATCCAAAGACGTTTAATACTAATGCGGTCAATCCAACAGTCGAAGTAATTATTGGCGATGGTAATGCTGCGCCCCAAAATCAGTAAAAGGGAAGGAATGACATGGCGCTTTTAACCGACGACATGCAAGAAAAACTAACCGCTCTCTTAATAGATGAGGGGTTAGTTGATGAGTCTATTCTCCGCAGCGCCGAAGAAGATGCGAAAAAGCAGTCAAAGCCACTCCTTGTCGTATTAAACGAGCAGGGGGTTGTTGATGACGAGCTGTTAACACATGCGATCGCACAGGTTTCAGGCGTGCCTTATGTAAATCTTAGTAACAGTATTATTGACCAAGAAGTCCTAACGCTTCTCCCTGAAGATATCGCTGAACGTTTCATGGCGGTGCCGCTTGCTGAAGTGCAGAATCGTCTTGCTGTTGCAATGATCGATGCAAACAATGTTCAGGCGGTGGACTATCTTGCTAACCGTATCCAACGACCGATCAAAGTCTTTATGGCATCGGAAACAGGTGTGCGTCACGTACTTGATCAGTATCGTACCGATCTATCTAGTGTTGACGCTGCTGCTGTGGTGTCGCAAGAAGAGGCTTCGCAGGCAAATAACGATATTAAAACAATTGTTCAAGATTCACCGATCAGCCGTGCGCTGAGCACAATCCTTGAATATGCCGTGAAATCTCGCGCCAGTGACGTTCATATTGAACCACTTGAAAAAGCCCTAAAGATTCGTTGTCGCGTTGACGGTGTGCTGCGCGAAGTCATGCAACTGCCAAAATCAATTGAGCCGGCATTAGTAAGTCGTATAAAGATTTTATCTAATTTAAAGATCGACGAACACCGCATTCCACAGGACGGTCAGTTTGCAGTAAAGGTTGCGGCGAAGGAAGTCGATCTTCGTATTGCAGTCAGCCCGGTCGTCTGGGGTGAGCAGGTTGTCATTCGTCTACTCGACAAATCAGGAAATAGTTTTGATCTGGAAGAGATGGGCTACGCTGGACGCGCACTCCGGGCTATCCGCAAAGGTGTTCGTAAGCCAAATGGAATGGTCCTGACCTCTGGGCCAACTGGGTCTGGTAAGTCCACTAGTCTCTATGCACTTATTAAAGAGATCAAAGATGATAGTGTGAACATCGTGACATTGGAAGATCCGGTTGAATATAAGATGGACGGAGTGAATCAAATCCAGGTGAACGCCGAAGTCGGCTTAACCTTTGCAAGCGGTCTACGCTCGATTTTGCGTCAAGACCCTGACGTCGTGATGGTGGGAGAGATTCGTGACCCAGAAACAGCGGCGTTGGGTGTTCAAGCGGCACTAACAGGTCACTTGGTGTTCAGTACACTACATACCAACTCTGCTGCCGGTGTTTTGCCACGTTTACTAGACATGGGCGTGGAGCCGTTTCTAATTGCGAGTACAGTGAATACAATTATTGGTCAGCGCCTTGTTCGTCGCGTGGCGGCTAAGCGAGATACCTATAAATCGACACCGATCGAGACGCAGAATATTTTGGCGACAGTCGGACATTTACTGCCAA